>JAOFKK010000069.1 GCA_028040005.1 Rickettsiales bacterium | reverse complement strand
TTTGCATTTTAATAGCAGCGCGGTGCCAATCCTTAATAGGTACTGAAGGCACGCCTGCAACTGCCTGCATTGGAGCAACATCCTTAGTAACTCCTGATTTACCAGCAATTTTTGCACCATCGCCAACTTTTAAATGACCAGAAACAGCAACATGACCACCAATTTGTACAAATCTGCCAATTTTAGAGCTGCCAGCTACAGCAGAACAGCCCGCAATTACTGTAGCAATGCCAATTTCAACATTATGAGCAATTTGTACCAAATTATCTAATTTTACCTGATCATTGATTATTGTATTGCCAATAGCGCCACGATCAACACAGCTATTAGCGCCAATATCAACAAAATTACCAATCTCTACAATTCCTAATTGTAAAATCTTATGATTTACACCCTTATTATGAACATAGCCAAATCCATCTTGACCAATTTTAACGCCTGTATTAATAAAGCAATTATTACCAATATTAGCAAAAGATATATTACAAAGTGATTTAATGGTGCAATTATTGCCAATAGTAACATTATCACCAATAAAGCTATTGGCATCAATTGTAACATTATCACCAATTGTAACATTTTTACCAATATAAACATTAGGCATGATAGTTACATTTTTCCCTATTATAGCATTATTTGCAGATTCGGTTTGATAAAAAAGATTTTCCTCATAAAGATTTAAAATTAACTGACTATAAGCAAAATAAGGATCATCGCAAATTAAAGCGATAATATTTTTGGGCTTTTTTGATAAATATTTACAATCAACAAAACAATAGCTTGCCTTACTATCTTTTAATAATGGCAAATAAGAAGATGAATGAATGAATGAAATCTCACCAATAATGGCTTGATCTAAGGTTGAAACCTCGTAAATTTTATCTTGGAGATGGTTTTCTTTGCCATCTTCTAATTTTGCATTGGTTAATTTTAGAATTTCTGCTATTGTTAGAAATTCTTGTTTTTTTCTAAAAAATTTTGAATTTATTGCCATTTTAAAAAATCAAAAATTAATATTCCTAAATATCAGAGTCGAGATATCTAAAATAAATATTAGATACAAATCTAACCCCTTTTTCACCCCTTTTTAATTGCACTACAATATCAACCACATTCTTAATATATTTTAAAATTTCATCAGGTGACATACCTAAATTAGCCTGCATTACCATTAATTTCAACTGCTCTAACGCCATTGCCGGAGTATCAGCGTGAAGGGTAGAAATTGACCCTGGATGACCAGTATTAATTGCCCTTAAAAAACTAAAAGCTTCAGCACCACGAAGCTCACCTACAATAATTCGATCTGGTCTTAAACGAAGACAAGCTTCGATTAAATCTTGAGTATTAACATTTGCCCTACCCTGACCACCTTTTGAGGCCAATAAATGCACTTTATTTGGATGGTTATTAAGGTCAATTTCTCTAGCATCTTCAACCGTAATAAGCCTTTCACTAGAAGGAATTGCCTTAAGCATAGCGTTAGAAAAGGTAGTCTTACCAGTTGAGGTACCACCGCTAACTATAAGATTTTTTTTATATAGGATTGCCCTTTGTAAAAAATCTTTTATCTTATTTGCTTTTAGTAATTTGGCCAAAATTTCATCCTGCTTATTAGCTTCTTCGGTAATTTTAATTGTTTCAAAAGCGTGCATTTTTTCATAATCATCCAATGTCCAATTAAGAGTGGATTTTTTCCGAATGGACATAATAACATTGGTATTTTCACAAGCGGGAGGAAATACAATTTGAATACGATAGCCATCTGGCAAGGTGGCGGAAAGCAATGGCTCTTCTTCACTAATTCTTTGATCAGTTGCCTGAGCTACAAGACGGGCAAGGCCCTTTAAATGATTAAGATCAAATGATTCTAGGGGTTTTTGAATCATGTCACCCTTATACTCAATCCATAATTCCTTAGGATTATTTATAGAAATTTCATTAACACCATCCTTCTCCAAGAATTGTTTTAAGGGTAATAAATATGAATTTAGAGCCGCGATTGACATTAAAAATTAAATAAGATTCCCGTTAAAATAATATAGCCATCATTATCAGAAATTTGCCTCTGACTAGATTCTAAGGATGATTGATTAATAATATTTGATCCATCAAAAAATATTGCATGATTTGAATCAAAATCAAATTTTACAATTTCCGAATATAATTTTAATGATTTTTTTAGTTTATAATCAAGGCTAAAAGCACTAGATTGATAAATATTATTCTGAAAATTTGATTTTAAGTAAGTTAAAGATGTTCCAAAGGGTCCAAATTCATAAGAAATTCCAGCATTAAGATAGTAAGCATCATTAAATTTAGTAATATTTTGAGTACAATCTTGATTAGCAAGAGTTAAATTTGGATTATAATCGCAAGAATAAATGCCATTTTTTGGCATTAATGAATTACCCCAATTACCGTAAGAGCCAGCAATAGCAATACCAAAATAAGTTACCATAGCGCCAATTTCATAAGAATTAAGATTATGCTGCCTATGATCTGCCTTGCCATATTCTCCAGTAATTGAAGCTGCAAGACCGATATTTTCAAAATAATTAGAATAATTAACGCCCCAAGAGTATATTTGGCCTAAATTTGACTTAATATCATCATTTGAATCAAGGATAAAGTCATTTTTAGCATTTAATGTATAGCCAATTCCAGCCTTAAAGCCATTAATTCTTTTTATATGATAATTTACTTTTAAAGAATTTTGTAAATTACCCAAAGAATTATCGCCATTAATTCTGCTATTAGACTTATTAGCACCAAAACCCATTAATCTAGAATCTAAATTATCATAATTATTATCAAAAATATCATGATAATAGCCAGTAGCATATCCACCATGAGAAATTGGAGAAGAAGGAAGTAAAATAAATTTTGGCAATTTAATCTTAGAGCAATCACCATTTTGCGATATAATATTGCCATTATTATTATATCCAGCACAAGATCCAATTTGTGAAATATTGGAGTTGGATGTGTTTTGTAAAATTGGTAAATTAATATATTGTAAATATTTGCCATTTACACCACTAGATCTTTGATAAAGATTATTAGTTGAAATGGCCATTTTGTAATTGATAGGAACATTGCGACCAAATTGTAATATTGCGAACTTATCTTGAAAAAACAAAAATGATTTATCAAAATAGCTGTGATATTGGTCATTTTGATCACTATTATTGCCATAATTAGCTTTAACATTGCCAATAAAGCCTATTTTGTTATTTTTTGAATATTTTTTTGTAATTTTTATAAAGGAATCAGCTTCAAAATTAATATTATCATTATTTTTATCTATTTTATTGCTATTTAGACTGTTAAAATAGCTATTTTGATTTTTATAATAATAATTAGCTTCAAAAGAATTTTTTTGTTCTAAAATTAAGGATTTTGATAATCTAATTTTTTGAGCATGGCTATTTATTGAAAATAATAATATTATAGCAACTCCTAAAATCAAAGATTTTACTCCTCTTTGAAAAGAAGTTATAAAATGAATATTATTATTTAAAAACAAATTAACCTTCAATTCTTTCTTTAAGATTAACATTTAAAGCGCCATGTTTTTTAGCAATTTTAGCAAAGGCAGCGATTGCCTTATCTAGATGATCCTTACTATGAGAAGATGATAATTGTACTCTAATTCTAGCCTCCCCCTTTGGCACAACAGGAAAAGAAAATGGAATAACATAGATATTTTCTTCCTCAATTAAATCCTTAGCAATAGCAGCATTGAGCTTTTCATCATAAAACATAATTGGTACAATTGGGTGATAGCCCGGCCTTACTTCTAAACCAGCCTTCTCCATTTCTTCCCTAAAATATTTAGTATTTTGCGCTAATATTTCAATTTTTTCTTGAGAATTTTTGATTTCACGGATAATTTCCAATGAAACCTTGGCAACTGTAGGACTAATATTATTAGAAAATAAATATGGACGCGCCTTATTGCGTAATTTATCAATGATTGCAGCTTTAGAGGCAATAATTCCACCACCAGAACCACCAATTGATTTACCTAAAGTGGTAGTTAAAATATCAACCCTGTCAAAAACACCCGTTGCCTCAATAGTACCACGACCATTTTTACCAATAAAACCAGTTGCATGGCAATCATCAACTAAAACCAGGCAATTATATTTTTCAGCCAAATCGCAAATTTTTTCTAATGGAGCAATATCACCATCCATTGAAAAAACACCATCAGTAACTATGACTCGATTTTTAGCACCAGATGCTACAGCATCTTTTAACTTAGAATCAAGATCATTCATATCGTCAAATTTATAAAAAAATCTTTTAGCCTTACAAAGCCTGATACCATCAATTAAGGAGGCGTGATTTAAATCTGCTGAAATAATAGCATCCTCCTGATCAAAGAGCGAAGCAAAAACAGCACCATTAGCGCCAAAACAAGAAGCAAAAGTTATTACATCTTCATATCCTAAAAATTCAGCCAATTCTTGCTCAAATTCCTTATGAACATCCATCGTGCCGCAAATAAAACGAACTGAAGCCGTGCCAAAGCCATAATCATCAATGGCTTTTTTAGCGATTTGACAAAAATTCTTATCATTTGCAAGGCCAAGATAATTATTAGCACAAAGATTAATAACCTGCTTTTTATTGCCATCATTATCAATTATATCAACCTCAACATCTTGTGAGGTAGTAATTTGATATTCACCCTTATAAAGACCATCTTTTTTAAGATTTTTTAACTCTTCTTCAATATTTATTAAAAATTTTTGATCTATCATTTGATTTTATATATAGTTTTTAAGATGAACTTAATATTAGGTTGATATTGTAAATATAGGTCCAATATAAATCAAGTGCAATAACTGTTTGGTTGTGACATCGTGTACCCCGCAAAAGTTTGTTCCAACTTTGACTATTTTTATGTTGCAATAGGAGGTAGAATGATTAGC
>JAOFKK010000068.1 GCA_028040005.1 Rickettsiales bacterium | reverse complement strand
ATTAACGCATTATCATCACTATCAATTTTTACTTCATCACCATTTTTTATTTCATCATTTAAGATTTTTAGCGATAAAATATTTTCAATTTCTCTTTGAATAAGTCTTTTTAAAGGTCTAGCACCAAAAAGATTGTCATAACCTTTTTTAGCTAGATAATTTTTAGCTTTATTACTTAAAATCAATTTGATCTTTTTATCATCTAGTCTTTTTTGTAAAATATTTAATTGTATGTCAACAATGGCTGACATATCTTTCTTGCGTAATTTATTAAATAGAACAATTTCATCAATTCTATTAATAAATTCTGGTCTAAAATGAGCTTTTACACGATCCATTATTTTATCATAATAATCTTGGCTTTTCTCTTCCTCTTTTACTTCAAGCAAAATATCAGAACCAATATTGGAAGTTAAAATAATAATTGTGTTGCTAAAATTTACTAACTTACCTTGAGAATCAGTCAGGCGACCATCATCTAAAATTTGCAATAATAAATTAAAGACATCCGGATGGGCTTTTTCAACTTCATCAAATAAAATTACTTGATATGGGCGACGACGCACTGCATCGGTAAGTACACCACCTTGATCATAACCAACATATCCTGGAGGCGCTCCAATTAAGCGTGAAATTGAATGTTTTTCCATATATTCACTCATATCCATCCTAAGTATAGATTTTTCATCATCAAAAATAAATTCTGATAATGATTTACAAATTTCGGTCTTACCAACTCCAGTTGGACCAAGAAATAAAAATGACCCAATAGGGCGATTAGCATCTTGCAATCCAGCCCTTGATCTTCTAATGGCATTACTAATGGCAATTAAAGCATCATCCTGACCAATAACTCTTTTTTTCAAGAAATCTTCAATATGGAGTAATTTACTTTTTTCATTAGAGAGTAATTTATCACTTGGAATGCCAGTAATTCGAGAAACTATAGCAGCAATATCATCTTCATCAATTACATCGCGTACCATATTATTTTTCTCTTCCTTTTTTAGATCCTCTAATTTTTTGGATAGCTCCGGAATAGTGCCATATTTTAACTTTGCTGCCTCATCTAATTTTGATTCTCTTTCAGCGATTTCAAGGGAAATTTTTTCCTTATCTAGTTTTTCTTTAATTTCATTAATTTGATCAATTCTGGTTTTTTCAATTTTCCAGCTAGAAGTCAGGGCTTCTGATTGTTTGTTAAGTTCAGATAATTCAGATTCTAATTTTGCTAATTTATCCTTGTTATTTTCTTCCTTTTTAAGGGCGGAAATTTCAATTTTTAATTGAATAATTTTGCGATCAATCTCGTCTAACTCCTTTGGCTTACTATTTAGTTCAATTTTCAATCCCGCTGCCGCTTCATCAATTAAATCAATAGCCTTATCTGGTAAAAATCGATCAGTAATATAGCGATTAGACATTATGGCGGCAGAAATAAGGGCTGAATCTTTGATAGAAATACCATGATGCATCTCGTATTTTTCTTTAATGCCGCGTAAAATTGAAATTGTATCTTCAATTGTAGGTTCTTTAGTGTAAACAGGTTGAAATCTTCGTGCTAGGGCAGGGTCTTTTTCAATATATTTTTTATATTCATCCAAAGTTGTTGCACCAATGCAGCGTAACTCACCCCTAGCAAGCGCAGGTTTTAATAGGTTAGAAGCATCCATAGCGCCATCAGTTTTGCCCGCGCCAACTAAAAGATGCAATTCATCGATAAATAAAATTATATCATCCTTTTTTTCAATTTCTTTAATTAATCCTTTGAGTCTTTCTTCAAATTCTCCTCTAAATTTGGCGCCAGCAAGTAAAGCACCTAAATCAAGAGACATTAATTGCTTATTTTGTAGATTTTCTGGTATATCGCGGGAAATTATTCTTTGTGCCAAACCTTCAATAATAGCAGTTTTACCAACACCAGCTTCACCAATTAAAACTGGATTATTTTTGGTTCTTCTGGATAAAACTTCCATTACACGGCGCACCTCATCTTCACGACCAATTACTGGGTCAATTTTGCCACTTTCGGCCATTTTGGTTAAATTACGGCAATATTTTTCTAAAATTTTACTTTTCCCTTCCCCTGCCTTAGCCTCATATCCGCCTTCTGCATGAATTTTGGCAATAGATTTTTTAATATTTTCTTTATTGATGCCTAATTTTTGTAAAATATTAGCAATTTCATTTTGATTATCTTCTAAAATTGCTAAAAATAAATTTTCTATACCTACCGATTCATCATTATTTTTTTTGGTCAATTTTTCTGCCAAAAGCATTATTCTAGCTAAATTTTGTGATAATGAGATATTGCTAAGGTTTGAAATAGAAGGAATTTTATTCAGTGATTTTTCATTCTCTGTGGTTAATAATTCAGAGTTTATTTCACAAATTTTAAGTAAAGAAATAAAATTATCATCTTCTAAAAGCGCGTCCAATAAATGCTCTTCAGATAATTTTTGATGACCTTTGGCAAAAGCAATTGTTTGTGCTTGATTAATAATATTTTTTAAGTTCTCGCTGTATTTTTCTAAATTCATAGCTAATTAAAGTTAATTTTATATATAGTTTTTAAGGTGAATTTTAGTATAAGTATCTTTATTAGATATATAGTTATAAAATAAAAAAATTTCAAGCTTTGTTGATAATTTAAATTAAAAATCTTATTGTTAAAATAGCAACTAGTGCATGATTAGATTAATAACTTATACATTTATTATTATTAAAAAACCATCAATAAAGATTATATTGTAAATAATGACAGAATCTTATTTTAACTTACCTAAAATCGCTGGTAAATATCGTTTTAATGTTGATCTATCTAAAACTAATTGGTTTAATGTTGGTGGTCATGCTAAGATTGTATTTTTTCCTAAAAACATTGACGATTTACAGTATTTTTTGCAAAATAAGCCTGAAGATTTAAGAATTATTATTCTTGGAGTTGGTTCAAATATTATTATTAAAGAAGGTCAAATTGATGCTTGTATTATAAAGTTAAATTTTGGCTTTAATAATATTACTCATAATGGTAATATTGTGGAAGTTGGGGCAGGGGTTTTGTCGCGTAATTTAGCTAATTATTGTAAAAATAACTCATTAACTAATTTAGAATTTTTAACTGGTATTCCTGGGTCAATTGGTGGCGCCATTAGGATGAATGCAGGATGTTATGATGGGCAAATTGCTGATTTTTTAATAAAAACCATAGCAATTGATTTTGAAGGTAATATTTTTGAATTTTCTAATCAAGATTGTGATTTTAAATATCGAACATGCTCTTTACCAAAGAATTTAATTTTTTTACAAGCTTTTTTAAGGGTTGAACAAGGTGATGGGGGGCAGATTTCTCAAAAAATAGCTAATTTTAATAAAAAAAAGGGAAGAAACTCAGCCAATAAGAGAAAAAACTGGCGGTAGCACTTTTAAAAATCCACCAAATATGAAGGCTTGGGAGTTAATTGACAAAGCGGGATGTCGCGGAAAAATGATAGGAAGGGCGCAAATGTCAGAAAAACATTGTAATTTTATGATTAATCATGGTAGTAATAATGCTGATGATTTAATTAATTTGGGTGAAGCGGTAATTGATGAAGTTTTGGATAAAACAGGGGTCGAATTACAATGGGAGGTAAAAATTATTGAATAATAAATTTATGGTAATTAAATTTTTTAATACATTAACAAAAAATAAAGAGATTTTTGAAGCGATAGATAGTAATCATATTCGTTTTTATGTTTGCGGTCCTACTGTCTATAGTCGCCCTCATATTGGCAATGCCAGATCTATTGTAATTTATGATCTTTTATATCGTTTTTTACAAAATCAATTTCCTAAAGTAACTTATGTTCGTAATATTACCGATGTTGATGATAAGATTAATAAGGCAGCAAAAGAAAATAATATATCAATTAAGCAATTAACCAATAAAGTCATTGAGGATTTTAATTATGATATTAACTATCTTAATGTTTTAAGACCTACTTTTGAACCTAAGGCTACTGAAAATATCTCTGAAATTATAAAATTAATTGAAAAATTAATCGCAAATAATAATGCTTATATTAGCGATGGACATGTTTTATTTGATGTTAATTCTTATGATGATTATGGTAAATTATCGCGCCGTAATCTTGATGAAATGATTGCTGGAGCAAGGGTAGAAGCTGCAAATTATAAAAAAAATCCTTTGGATTTTGTGCTTTGGAAGCCGGCTAGTGATAATGATGATATTTCTTCTATTTTTGACTCTCCTTGGAGTCGTGGTCGTCCTGGTTGGCATATTGAATGTAGTGCTATGAGTGGTAAATTTTTAGGTCAAGATTTTGATATTCATGGCGGTGGGGCAGATTTGCAATTTCCTCATCATGAGAATGAAATCGCTCAAAGTAAATGCGCCAATCACGGTTCAAAATATGCTAAATATTGGCTTCATAATGGTTTTTTAACTGTTTCTGGTGAAAAAATGAGTAAATCATTGAGTAATTTTATTACAATTGCTGATCTGATAGATAAGAATATTTCTGGCATTATTATTCGTTTTTTGTTGCTTTCTACCCATTATCGCAAACCGTTAGATTATACCAAAAAAGCTTTGACGGATGCTACAAAATCAATTGAAAAATTCTATTCAATTTTAAATAAGGATAGTTTTTTATTACCAAAATATGACAATCCTTATCTAAAAAAAATTATTTTATCTTTAAGTGACGATCTTAATTCCCCATTAGCTTTTTCCATTTTACACTCCTTAATTAAGGATTATAAATCTAGTGATAAAAAAGATATTTTGCAGTCTAATTTAATTGAGATTTTAGATTTTTTAGGTCTTTTAGATAAAAATTATTTTAATAAGGAGTCTAAAAATAATATTGATGAATCATATATTCTGGAAAAAATTGCAGAAAGAAAAGTAGCAAAAGAAAATAAGGATTACAATAAAGCTGACGCAATAAGAGATGAATTACTTGCGCAAAATATTATCATAAAGGATAGTAAGGATGGCACAATATGGCAGGAATTATAATTAATCTATATGTTGTGATATGAGGTAACTGATTGGTTTTGATGTGTTGTTACAGGAGGTAGATTGATTAGCTGTTTTATGTTGCAATATTGCGTACCCCACCAAAGTTTGTTCCACTTTGACTATTTT
>JAOFKK010000067.1 GCA_028040005.1 Rickettsiales bacterium | reverse complement strand
TTATGGTATAATAGTTAGGTGCTTTGCACTATGGTGATAAATGTGATTTAGAATAGGTGTTTTGCGGACTCGGGGGCGGTACCCGACATCTCCACCAAAATTTTCATTATTATGGGGATGCAAAAGCTTCGACGCGCATAGTAAAAAAATTATTTTTACCCGGCAAGATACAGCCGATTTGACTTAGCAATAAGTTGGATATTAGTTCAAAATCGATAAACGCAAACGATAACTTTGCTAATGATAATTATCGCCAAGCTCCAGTAGCAGTAGCCGCTTTTGCTTAATTGATATTATCGGGGTTTTGAGGTTTTCCTGTCAACAGAAAAACCTCGCTTTGTTGTTCTATGATTTGATTTTCTCATGAACAATTCCAATATAATTTAATTATTTTTTTGATGAAAGATTTTATAGGTTATGGCGATGTTATAGAAAATTCCATGAGAAGTGCCGTTAGAGAGATTTTATTAAAAACTCAAAATAACGGCCTACAGGGGGAGCATCATTTTGTTATATCTTTTTTAACTAATGATAGCGGGGTAAAAATATCTCAAGAATTGAAGGAAAAATTTCCTGATGAAATGATTATCGTCGTTCAGCACCAGTTTAAAGATTTACAAGTTAAGGATGATCATTTTAATATATCTTTAAGTTTTAATGGTCATTATGAAAAATTAACAATTGCCTTTGCGGCGATTACCTCTTTTTCTGACCCGTCAATGAATTTTGGTGTTAAATTTAATTTTGCCAATGAATTACTAGATAGTGAAGAAGGTCAAACAGCTGATGATGCTAAGGAAGATGTTGATCTGTCAAAAAAAATCATTTCCCTTGATGATTTTAGAAAAAATCACGATTAGTCTAATATGATATTTTATCTTGAGCATTATTTATTTTTATTAGCATCTTATTTAATATGCTCTATTCCATTTGGCCTTGTTATAGGCAAAATTGTCAAAAATATTGATATTCGCAAAGATGGTTCGGGTAATATTGGCGCCACTAATGTTGCAAGATTAATAGGTAAAAAATGGGGTTTTATAACTTTTATATTAGATGGTTTTAAGGGTGGTATAATGGTAATTTTAGCCAAAAAATTTGAAATATCCTATTATCATCATTATTTTTTAGCTTTAGTTGTTTTATGCTGTGTTATTGGGCATATTTTTCCGATTTATCTTAAATTTAAGGGGGGTAAAGGTGTTGCCACTACCATGATTTGTTTAATATTTTATAGTCAAATTATTGGTGTTTGTGCTGTGATTATTTGGATTACAACCTTTATTTTAACCAAAACATCATCATTAGCATCTTTGACATCGATATTTTTTGCAACAGCAATTGCCTTAACTCACACTAATCAAGCATCGGCTATTTTAATGATTATTCTATGTCTTTTGATCTTTATTAGACATAAGGATAATATTATTAATATCGCCAAAGGGAAAGAAAAAAAATTCAATAAAAATGACAAAAAGAGATAAATTAATTGTTGCCCTTGATTTTCCAGATTATCATTCTGCTAAAATATTAGTTGAGCAATTAGGTGATAGAGTTACTTTTTACAAGATTGGTTTAGAATTATTGATGAGTGGCAATTATTTTGATTTAATTGAATTTTTGGCCAAGAAGAATAAAAAAATGTTTATTGATCTTAAATTCTTTGATATTGGTCAAACAGTGGTCAAGGCAATTGAAAATCTTAATAATTACCCCAATATTATTTATACCACGATTCACTCAACTAACCGCGAGTCAATGTCTAGAATAGCTGAAAGCAAGGGTAATATTAAAATTTTAGCCGTTACTATTTTAACTAGCTTTAATCAAGATGATCTGGTAGATATTAACCTTAATCCTGACTTTTCATTAGAAGATATAGTAATAAAAAGGGCAAAATTAGCGAAGGAATGTAATATTGATGGTGTTATTTGCTCTGCCTTTGAAAATAAAAGAATCAGATCCGAAATTGGCAATGATTTTATTATTGCAAATCCTGGTATTAGACTAGAAAAGCTTGAACAGGATGATCAAAAAAGAATCGTGAATGTTAAAACGGCAATATCTGACGGAGCTAACCATATTGTTGTTGGTAGACCAATTAATCGCGCTACAGAACCTAGAAAAATGGCCGATAAATTTATTAAGCAAATTCCGTAATGTATTTTTTGCGACTTATTGCAATTTTTATAATATTATTATTTGCTGGAAATTCTTTTGCTAAAATTATTATTTTAGGCAATCAAAGAACCGACACCGAATCAATTCAATCCATTATTGCAGATATTAATCTTGAATCAGGTAATATTTTGGCCATTAATCAGGCTTTAAAAAATCTTTATCAAAGTGATTTATTCTTAGATGTTAAAATATCTCAACAAGATGATGATATTATTATTAAATTAACAGAGAATCCTATCATTTTAGATATTAAATTTGCTAATAATGATGAGATTGATGATGAGGTTTTGCAATCTGAAATATCCTTACAAAAGGGCGGTTTTTATAGTAAGGACAGGCTTAAATCTGATATTAAAAGAATCAATGACATCTATATTAAAAGTGGTAGATTTTTAGCTAAAATTGAGCCTAAAATTATCCAGCAAAAAGAAAATCGAATAGAAATTATTTTTGATATTAACGAGGGTGATAAGGCCAAAATTGCTAAAATTAATATTATTGGTAATAAAAATTTCTCTGATCAAGATCTGTTGGATCAAATAACAACAAAACAATCAAGATGGTATAAGATTTTTGGTACAAATGATAATTATGATTCCGACAGGGTAGAATTTGACAAGGAAGTGCTTCGTAGATTTTATACTTCTAGAGGATATGCTGATTTTGAAGTAATTTCAGCCATTGCCCAGATTGCGCAGACTAAGGATAGGTTTTTTATCTCTTTTTTATTATCTGAAGGGATAAAATATAATTTTGGCACAAATAAAGTCATTAATAATATTCGTGATTTTGATACAAAATTATTAGAAGAGAAAATTGACCTAAAAGAAGGGAGGGTTTATAATGCTAAGTTGGTTGATGAGGTGGTTGATAAAATGGTTAAAATCATGTCTGATAATGGCTATGCTTTTAGTCATATTGAGCCAATTTTACAAAGAGATAAAATTAATAACATTATTGATATTAAATTTATTATTAGTCAAACCCCAAGAATTTATATTAATTCTATTAATATTTCAGGCAATAGCCGTACAAAGGATGAGGTTTTGCGCCGTGAATTAAGAATTACAGAGGGGGATCCCTATAATTTAACAAAAATTAATCGATCTAAACAAAGATTGCAAAATCTTGGATTTTTTGAAAATGTAACTTTTAATAGTAAAAGAATTTCTTCTGATAGAATTGATCTTAATATCGAAGTTAGCGAGAAAAAAACCGGAGAATTAAATTTTGGCATTGGCTATTCAACAATTGACAAATTAAATGGTAATATTGGCATAAAAGAAAATAACCTATTTGGAACAGGTCAAGAGCTTGGTATTAATTCTCGAATTTCTTCATTTTCAATGAGTAATGATATTAATTATTCTAAGCCATGGCTTTTTGGTCGTGAAATTAGGGGTGGAATTAATGTTTTTAGCAATGAAATTGATAGTTTAAATACAATTTCTTATGATCAAGAATCTGAGGGTATAGTTCTTAGTGCATCCTATCCAATTTTAGAATATATTAATCATCAAATTTCATATTCTTATCAAAATAGTAAAATTAGTGACATTGATAGTACGTCAATTGTAATTCAAGAATTAATCGGATCATATTCCACTTCAGCTATTAGTCATAATATATCTTTAGATAAAAGAGATAATAGATTAAAGCCAACAAGTGGCTATTATCTTAATTTGTCACAAAAAAGAGCGGGCCTTGGTGGTGATATTAGATTTCTTAAAAATGAAATTACTGCAGGTTATTATGTGCCTTTGATTAATGATGATTGGGTTTTAAAATTTTTAGCAAAATATGGTCATATTGATGGTATAGGTCAGGATGTTAGAATTAATGATAATTTTTTCTTAGGAGGTTTTAATTTTAGAGGTTTTGAATATGCTGGTATTGGGCCAAGAGTACAAAATAATGATGGTAGCTATGGCGATGCTGTTGGTGGAAAATCCTATTATATGGGTACATTAGAATTTAAATTTCCAACAGGATTGCCTAAAGAGATAGGAATTAATACTTCTTTATTTTTAGATGCAGGAACTGTAAGAATGGTTGATAATGCCATTAAAAGCAGCTCTAATATCATTGATGATGGTGCAATTAGATCGAGCTATGGTCTAAGCCTTACTTGGTCATCACCATTAGGTCCAATTAGGCTTGATTTTGCTAAGATTATAAAACAGGAAGAATATGATGAAACTGAAGGTTTTAGATTTAGTTTTGGTAATAATTTTTAATTTCAATAGATGAAAAAACAAAGACAATTACAAATAGGGGAAAAAATAAAAAGATATCTTGGAGATATATTTACAAATGATAGTAATTTAATTTTATCTGACGGTAATAATATAACAATTAATCAAGTTGATATTAGTCCCGATTTAAAGAATATGAAAATTATCATTGATTGTTTTAGTAAGATTAAGAAAAATGATATTTTAAAAATGCTTGATGATAACACTCCCCATATTAGAAAAAAACTAGCCCAAGAATTAAATTTAAGATATGTGCCAAATATTAAATTTAAATTTTATGATGAGCATGATGAAATTAACATAATCGAAAGAATTTTAATGGAAGAAGGTAAAAAATTTAATGATGAATAACCCAAAAATTAGCCAAAAATCTAGCAAAAAATTAATATTTTCTAAAGAATCAGGAATCCTACCAAAAATACCAAATCAGGAGAAATATAATCTTATTGGCCAGATAGCTAGCTTGATGCTGGCATCAAAAGTTCATAAAAAATATCTAATTGATGATATTGGTGCAATGTTTTTGCCGGCAATTCATCTTAATCAATTCAGAATTTATAAAAATAACAATGGCGATCCAATTGGCATTATCACCTGGGCATTTTTATCAGATAAAAATCAAGAAAATTACCAAAAAGGCTTGCGATCTCTAAAATTAGAAGATTGGAAATCGGGAGATAATGGTTGGATTATGGATTTTATTGCCCCATTTGGCCATGCAAAGCAAATTATTAAAGATCTTAGAACTAATATATTTCCAGAAAGGCAGGGAAAAGCCCTAAGAATTACAAAAGATGGTAAAATCAAGGGAGTTTTAAAGCTTCATGGCAAAAATTTCAAAAAATAATTGCTGTTTTTAGCATAATCTCAATTTCTCAAATTTTCTTAAAAAAACACTAAAAATCTTAAATAATTAGTTGCATTTTACTAAAAAGCTATTAAATTTTCTGGTTT
>JAOFKK010000066.1 GCA_028040005.1 Rickettsiales bacterium | reverse complement strand
TTCCTCCTTTTAGGTTAAAAGGAGGAGGTTTAATTTTTAGCTACCATAGGCTATAGTGCAAGTTTTGTTATAAAGGAGGTAAAATTTATATTCTTTATTTACAGCTATTATTTTTGACATGTGATATTATTACTTTGTCAATAATCTTCTTTATTATATTTAAGCAATATAGAGCTAAAAATTGAATATAGGGCAATTGATATAAAAAACTCTATAGCTAAATTATATAAATTATATATTTGGCCATTATAGATAGATAAAAATCCAATTTTTAATATATAAAATATCGCTAAAAACATAAAAAATAAGAACATGTTTTTCCTAAAATCAGTAATGTTTTTTTCGGGATAATTAAAAAATAAAAATAATTTAATTAACACTATATATAATAAAGATGATATACCAATATTAATGCCAGATATTGCATCTGACCATATTCCTAAAATAAATATAAACCATATAGGGAATATTCCTATTTTACATATTGTAAAAAAGAAAATAAGCATCACATCAAGATTGGGGAGTAATTTTATATTATCAAAAATATGAATATTATTTATACTTAATATGGTAAAAAATATAGCTAATAATTTAAGATACAGATTTTTATAAATTGATTTTTGCATTCAGATATCGTATAATATAAGCTTTGAATCTTAGATAATATTTTTATAAATATTATTTTGAAGTGATATATATTATATTAAAGAAAGTTTTTTTTAAATCAAAATTATTATGAGTGATAAAATTAATCTCACACAAAATCTTACACCTAAAGAGATAGTTTCGCAATTGGACAGATATATAATAGGGCAAGATTTGGCTAAAAAATCTGTAGCAATTTCTTTAAGAAATAGATATAGAAGAAAGCAAGTTGACAACCCTTTAAGGGAAGAAATTGTTCCAAAAAATATTCTTTCAATTGGTCCAACCGGCGTTGGTAAGACAGAAATTGCAAGAAGATTGGCAAAATTGGTTGATGCGCCTTTTATTAAGGTTGAAGCAACAAAATTTACTGAAGTTGGTTATGTTGGTCGCGATGTTGAGTCAATCATTAGAGATTTGGTTGAAATTGCAATTAATCAAGTTAGCAATAAAAAAAGAAAGGATGTTCAAGAAAAAGCCAAAGACAAAGCAAAAGATATTATTTTAGATGCCCTAGTTGGCGAAGAATCTTCTGATGAAACTAGAGAAAAATTTAAAAAATTACTAGAAACAGATTATTTAGATGATAAGGAGATAGAAATTGAAGTAAAAGAAAGTTACAGCCCTTCACCATTTTCTTCCACTTTTGATGTTCCGGGTGGTCAGGCCAGTATGTTAAATATAGGCGATGTTATTGGCAAGGCAATTGGCGGTGACAAAAAGAAAAAGACAAAATTAAAAATAATTGACGCTAAAAAAGTTTTAGTTGAGGAAGAGTCTGAAAACCTTATTGACAAGGAAGAAGTTACAAGAATTGCAGTTGATTTGGTAGAAAATGAAGCAATTATTTTTATTGATGAATTTGATAAAATATGCGCTAAAGGTGCTAATAATAAGGGTGGCGAAGTTTCTCGTGAAGGTGTGCAGAGAGATTTATTACCCTTAGTTGAGGGTACGGCGGTTAATACTAAATATGGCGTTATTAATACTGATTATATTTTATTTATTGCTTCGGGCGCTTTTCATATTGCCAAACCATCTGATTTACTTCCTGAATTACAGGGTCGTTTTCCTATTAGGGTTGAGTTACAAGCCTTGACAGAAAAAGATCTGGTTAGAATTTTAACAGAGCCAGAATCTAGCTTAATTAAACAATATGTCGCTTTAATGGCGGTTGAAAATGTTCAATTAGATTTTGTAGATAATGGTATTAAGCAAATTGCCAAAATTGCCAATAAGTTAAATTCGGAGGTTGAAAATATTGGCGCTAGAAGACTTTACACCTTATTGGAAAAAATATTAGAAGAGGTCAGTTTTAATAATTGCAATTGCAAGAAAAAAGTAATTGTTACAATAGATAAGGAATTTGTTGATAAATCACTAAGTGAATTTATTGGAAGTAAGATAGATTTATCAAGATTTATCCTTTAATATCTTTATTGCGTTAATTACCAAATCAAGCTTTGGCTTTTTTTGGTAGTTAATAAATATTACCTTCTCACCCTCTAATTTGATTTTGCCCTCACTTGCAAAAACCATTTTTAATAAAGCATCAATATTGACCTTTTTTTGATCTTTAAATTCAATAATAATATCTAATCCTCTTGATTCAATTTTGGCAATATTAACTTTTTTAGCCTCAATTTTAATATTGCAAATTTCTAAAAGATTGCCAACTTCTTGTGGAATTTTGCCAAAACGATCAGTTAATTCCATTTCCATTGCTTGCTTTTCTTCCTCTGTTTTAATATTGCCGATTCTTTTATAAAGACTCATTCTTAAATCAATATCTGCTATATAATTTTCTGGAATTAAAAGTGACAATCCTAATTTAATTTTAACCTGATAATCATTAATAATTTGCAGATTATCGTTAGAAATATTATCAATGGCCTCGCTAAGCATGGTTTGATAAAGCTCAATACCGGTATCTTTAATGTGACCCGATTGTTCATCGCCAATTATATTGCCAGCACCTCTAATATCCATATCATGTGAAGCGATTGAAAAGCCCGCACCAAGAGAGTCAATATTTTGCATTACTTCTAATTTTTTGACTGAATTTTTAGTTAATTTACGGCCCATACTGCTCATAATATAAGAATAAGCACGAATTTTGCCACGACCAACACGACCTCTAATTTGATAAAGCTGTGCTAAGCCAAAATGCTCGGCTTTATAAATAATAATTGTGTTAGCATCGGCAATATCAATTCCAGACTCAATAATAGTAGTGGAAAGAAGCATATCGAACTTGCCATCATAAAAATCATTCATAATTTGATCCAGCTCATCTGGCTTCATTTGGCCATGTGCTGATCTAATTTTAATTTCGGGTACTAAATCTTTAAGATGTTTTTCAATATTTCTTAAATCAGCAATTTTAGGTACTACAAAAAAGCTTTTACCCCCTCTTTGATATTCACGCATTAGAGCCTCCTTAACAATTACCGTATCATAAGGCATAACAAAATTTCTGATAGCCATGCGATCAATTGGTGGCGTTGCAATTATACTCATTTCTTTAATGCCAGAAAGAGACATTTGCATAGTACGAGGAATTGGGGTGGCTGAAAGGCTTAAAATATGAATTTCATTTTTAAATTCTTTGATTCTTTCTTTTTGTGCTACACCAAAATGCTGTTCTTCATCCAATATTATTAAACCCAAATTATTAAATTTGGTATTTTTGGCTAAAATTGAGTGAGTTCCAATAACAATATTAACATCCCCATTTTCCATTTGTTCTCTGACTTTACGATTCTGTGAAGCTGTATTCATGCGATATAGGCTGGCAATTTTTAACTTTGTTTTAGCGAATCTTTTTAGAAAATTATTATAATGCTGACGACATAATAATGTTGTAGGCGTGATAATTGCTACTTGATAACCAGAAGAAGCAGCAATGAAGGCGGCCCTCATTGCAATTTCAGTTTTACCAAATCCAACATCGCCACAAATTAGGCGATCCATAGGATAGCCCTTTATTAAATCATCTTCAATATCTTCTGTAGATTTTAATTGATCATTGGTTTCAATAAATGGAAAATCATTTTTAAATTCATCATAAAATCCCGATTCTACATCCATAATTGGTGCTTTTTGAACTTTTCTTTTAGCTGCAATATTCATTAATTTTTCAGCCATTATTTTAATTTTCTCTTTGGCTTTTTTACGACGATTTTTCCAATTAACACCACCCAATATGTCAAGTTCAATTAAGGAATTTTCGGAGGAATATTTGGTAATTAAGTCAATATCTTCGACAGGAACAAAAAGATTGTCATTATTTTTATAGGTAATTTTAAGAAAGTCATTCTGATTTTGGCCAATTTTTATAGTTTCCAACCCTTCAAAGCGACCAATACCATGCTGCATATGAACTATTAAATCTTTTTGTTTTAAGGCAAAACCTTCTTCTAAAATTCTTTTGCTTAATTTTTGTTTATTTTTGCGTTTAATCTTTTCTCCAAGTAGGATATTCTCACTAATAATAGCTAAATTAGGGCTATAAAAGCCACTTTTTTGGTCAAAAATTGCAATTCCTATTTGGTTTTTCTTTAAATTTTCTATTTCATCATAGGAGTTGATTTCTTTAGTTAAGAAGTCATTTTGATGCAGGATTTTGGCAATTACAGATCTTGCACCTTCGCTAATAGTGCTAATAATAATTTTGTGATCAATTAGTTCCTTTGTTAAAAATTCACCAAATAATTCAAAAACATATTTTTTATTAACCTTGCTAGCATCAAGAAAGTTAGGAATTGATTTAATATTTAAGTCAATATTGCGATCATTAAGATTGGGGTTAGAAAAATTATGGAATTTTAAAATATTAAATTTTGCTAAATTATCATTAAATTCTTCTAAGGTTAAGTATAATTTTGACGGATGTAATGGGTGATAAATATTACCATTTTTACGCGATTCTTCAATTGTATCTAATCGCGATTGGTAATATTCTTCTATTTGTTCTATTCTGCTATTAATTTCGATAAAGATTTTCTCTTCAAGGCAGATAAAGCTATTTTCAGGATTAATATAATCAAATAAATTATCTAAATTTTGATCATGAAATAATGGTAAAAAACCCTCCATCCCCGCATATTCTCTACCATCAATAATATTATCATAAAGTTGATCACAATCAGGATAGCCAAAATTTTGATTATAGTTTTTTTTAAAATTATTAATGGTCTTTTCATTCAAAATAATTTCACTCGCAGGAAAGAAGCTAACTTTTTTAACCTTATTGGAAGTGATTTGGGTGATTGGGTCAAAACAGCGAATTTCATCAATTTCATCGCCAAAAAAATCAAAACGATAACCAATTAAATCATCATTCTTTTGTAATTTACTATAAATTATAACATCAATAATATTGCCACGAACTGCAAATTCGCCAATATCATTGGCTGTTCCCATTCTTTTATAGCCATTATTTGATAAAAATTCGATCATTTTGTCAGTGGCAATTTTATTACCCTGATTAATTTCAAATCCAAGATTGGTTATGTCATTTTTTGGCGTTATTTTTTGTAAAACAGAATTGGCAGTTGTTAAAATAACTATTTGTTGATTTTGATTTTGGGAAATTTCAATCAATGTTTTAATTCTTGCGGCTATAATTGTTGATTTTGGCGAGGCGCGATCATAAGGTAGGCAGTCCCAACTGGGAAAGGTTAAGATTTTAACTTTTGGAGAAAAAAACTCAATTTGTGATTTAATTTCTTCTAATTTCTTGTCATTTTGGGTAATGTGAATGAAATATTTTTGATCCGAATTATTGATAAATTCTGATAAAGCAAACCCTATCGCATCATCATTTAATTTAATAAGAGAGCTATCTTCCTTAATTTGTTTAAGTTGTAATTGGTGATTAATCATCTAAT
>JAOFKK010000065.1 GCA_028040005.1 Rickettsiales bacterium | reverse complement strand
GAAAAATAAATTATCAGAAGAAAAAGATCACAAAAATGAAGAAGCAAGGAAGATTGCTCAGAAGAATTTTGATGAATGGTTTAAAAGCGCAACAGAATTTTTTATTGATTATGAAAATGCTTTTGATCGGGGAAGCTATAAAAAAGCGTCTTTTGAACTACATCAAGCCGCAGAACATGCATTAAAAACCATTAGCTTAGTTTTTACCAATTATTGCCCAAATGAACATTATTTACAATGGATACAAGATAATATTGAAAATTACTATCCCCAGATCAATGATTTTTTTAGAACTGACAAAAAGGAAGAAAAGAAAAGAGTTTTACTCCTAGAATATGCTTATATTGGCGGTAGATATGATCCTGATTTTCATATTTCAAAAGAAGATCTAGAAATTTTAGAAATTGATGTCAAAAGGCTTTTAGAAGTAACTAAAAAAATCTGTAAAGAAGAGATTGAAAATCGATCACCACTTACCATTAAAAAATAATGATAAAAACGGGAAAAGGTGCTACTGACCATCCCTTAATACGCCACCTAATTTTTGTACCGATTCAATAATCTTATCAGATAAATCTTCAATTTGCGATGATTCTAAAGTCTTATCCTTAGGTGATAAAATTACTGAAAAAGCAATTGATTTTTTACCCTCCTCCATCTTATCACCCTGATAAAGATCAAAAATATTAATATTGGAAATAAGATTTTTATCAATTTTAGAAATATTCTTCATCAAATCACCAGCTTTTACATTTTTATCCAAAATAAAAGCAAAATCTCTCTTCACTTGTTGAAAATCAGAAATTTCCAATGGTTTATTTTTTCTCTTTTTATTATTTTGCGGCAAATTATCAAGAAAAATTTCAAAAATATTAACTTTTTTCTTAATAGAGAATTTACCAGTAATAATTGGGTGAATTTCTCCAAAATAACCAATAATATTTTTACCTAATTTAATAGTGGCTGATTTATAGGGGTGATAATATTTTGGCGCTTCATCAATAATTTGGAATGAATCTGAATTAAAGCCAATTTTAGTCAAAATATCAAAAAGATCCTTCTTAACATCAAAAATATCAAATACCCTACTCTGACCAAAGTGATCCTTAGCCGAATCTAAGCCAAAACGCGCCCCAGCAATTGAATCAATTTGATCTTTTGGAGAGGTGCCGTTAAAAATTTTACCAATTTCAAAAAATGCTAAATCCGTAAAATCTCTAACATTATTTTTAGCAATAGCAGATAATAAGCCAATTGCTAAATTTGGCCTCATATAATCTAAATCTTCTGAAATAGGATTGCCCAAAAATAACTCCTTCCTATTATCAGTAAAATTATTAGAAATATCAGAATTAACAAAGGAAAAATTGATAATTTCATCCATTTTAGAATTAATCAATAAATTCCTAATTTGATTAATCTTTGAATCTCCCCTCTCTAGAGGTAATTTATTAATTGGTTGTGAAATAATATTATCATAGCCATTAATTCTGGCAATTTCTTCCACCAAATCCTGCTCAATCTTTAAGTCATTTCTATGAGTTGGGATTGTAACTTGGTAATTTTCTTCTGATTTTTTTTCTAAAATAAGACCTAAATTATTAAAAATTTCTTTAATTTTGTCATTTTTAAGAGAAAAACCTAAAATTTGCTCAATTTTATTGAAATTAAAGTCAATTTTATGCTCTTTTGGTAAATTATTTTGCGAAATAATGACATTACCAGCCTTACCACCACAAATTTCTAAAATTAATTTTGTAGCTAATTCAATAGCAATTTTAGCTGTTTTAATATCTATCCTTCTTTCAAAACGATAACGAGATTCAGATAGTAAATTTAATTTTCGACCTGTTTTGGCAACACAAATATCATCAAAAAATGCTGCTTCCAATAAAATATTTTTTGTATTCTCGTCAGTAGTGCTAGAATTACCACCCATAATGCCAGCTATACCTAGTATTTTTGAATTATCAGCTACTATTAAATCATCTTCACTTAACTTATATTCTATATCTTTTAAAGATAAAAATTCCTCACCCTCTTTGGCTTTTCTAATCGCAATATCACCTTCCAACTTGTCAAAATCATAGGAATGCATTGGCTGATTAAGACAAAACATAACATAATTAGTAATATCAACAATAGCAGAAATTGAATTTTGCCCAATAGCATTTAACTTATCAGAAAGCCATTTTGGCGATGGGCAGTTTTTTACCCCTTTAATTTCACGGGCAAAAAATTGACAACAATCCTCAGAGTCAATATTGATTTTAATATCAGAATCAAACTGACCCTTAATATCATCAATATCCAAGTTTTTTAATTCATAACCATTAAGAGCAGATAAATCCCGAGCAATAGAATAAACACCAAGACAATCACCACGATTTGGAGTAATATTAACATCAAAAATAATATCTTTTTTATAGATTTCACTTAATTTAGCGCCAATTTCATATTTATTATCAATTTCAATAATTCCATCACCATCAGCGCCAATATTAAGCTCGGCAGCAGAGCAAATCATGCCATTACTTTCAATCCCTGCAATTTTAGCCTTTTTAATTTTCATGCCGTTAGAGGGGATTAATGAGCCAATTTTAGCAAAAGCAATTTTAATTCCTGTTCTAGCATTTTTGGCACCGCAAATTACCTGCAAAACCTCATTTCCTATATCAACTTTACAAATTTGTAATTTAACAGAATCAGGGTGAGGAGAGGCCTCATTGATTTTGGCCACAGTAAAATCTGCTAAAAAAGCAGATTCATTAGAGACCTCCTCAATTTCTAGACCAATATTTGTTAAATCATCAGCAATTTCATTAGCTAATTTATCAGTTGTTAAATATTCTTTTAACCAATTTAATGTAAATTTCATTTTAATTTAAATATTTATTATCAACCTACTCCAGCACCAGAACCTCTTCTTCCTCCTTCTGCTTCCATTCTTTCGTGGCGAGTAGGCCTAGCAGAAGATGAGGGTCACCATCACGGCGGCGGGCTTCGTTAATTCTACTCGCCGCTAGCTGAATGCCATCAACACCTAATGATCTTAAGTCTTCAGATGCAAATTCAATCGCGCTAGGATCTTTCTTTATAGCTTCCATAACAACTTCAGGATCATTTCTGAACCCTGTATCTGTATATATAAGTTCAAGCACATCACCATTTACTGATAGCGCTTGCAAAACAAACTCCTTATTATCCATAAAATTATTAAAATGTGGAAAAGTAAATACTTCACCATCTTTTGCTATTGCTGACATGATAACCTCTATATGGTTATTATTCTGTAAATCTATTATATCGCCTGAGAATCCTGAACTAGGATTGTCTAAATAGTCTGGCAAGACTGTAAAAGGATCTTCTCCTCCTGCTTCTAACCGATTTAAATATCTAACTACCCCTCCATCTCTTTCATATAAATCTATCTTATTTAATGCACCATTATCAGCAAGCCCCCTGACACTTCCTACTATCTGATCATCAAATAGAGTTTCCTCTTCTAATTTTAATCTTCGTGCTATCACATCAGACACTTCAATCATTCCTAATTCTGCTATTGCCTCTTTTAATTCTCTAACGGTAATATTAGGTGAAACCTCTAGGTTAACCGAATTACCATCTTGATCTGTTATTTGAAATTTAATATCTTGATTCCCAGACATAACATTATATTTTTAAGTTTACAACAAATTGGAATCTATATATTCACAAGTTCCTACTAAAATAAGTTTTTAAAAGAATTTACATCCCTTTAAGTTATTTAAAAATTCTCCAGATTTATCCTCATAAAGGGCTCTACCAACAATAACACCTTCAACACCAAATTCTTTAATTTTATTAATTTCTTTAATATTTTCAATAGAATTAACACCACCAGAAGCAATGATAGGAACATTAGAATTTTGAGCAAGATTCTTTGTGGCCTCAATATTAACACCTTGCATTGTGCCATCACGCATAATATCAGTATAAATAATGGCAGCAATTTTTGACTGAGCAAATTTTTGCGCTAAATCAATAATAGTAACATCAGATTTTTTAACCCAACCATCAATTGCAACAAAATCTTGCTTAGCATCAATACCAACAATTATTTGATTAGGAAATTTTTCTGCAGCCTCAATTACTAAATCAGGATTTTGAAGTGCTGCTGTGCCAATAATAACCCTCTTTACACCAATTGATAACCATCTTTCAATCTGCCCTAAATTACGAATACCGCCGCCAATTTGTACCGGAATATTAATATTATTAACAATTTCTTGTACAATTTGCCCATTAACTGATGAGCCAACAATGGCACCATCTAAATCAACAATATGAAGAAATTTAAAGCCGTTATTTTCAAAAAATTGAGCTTGAGATAAGGGGGAATCATTAAAAATTGTGGCTTTTTGCATATCTCCTTGATAAAGCCTTACACATTTGCCATCTTTTAAGTCAATTGCTGGGTAAATATTCATTATTTAATAAAATTATAAAAATTGTTCTCTTATTATACGCTCTTCTAAGCTATGATCCTTATCTGATAATATTCTAAAATCTCTTGTTTTCAATTGAAAAACCTCAACTTCTTTAATATTTTTTACTTCAAAAAAATCTGCCGAGACCGAAACTGGACGATCCTTAGGGTCAAAGACCTTAAATTTAAAGATAGAATCATCAGGTAAAATTGCACCATTCCAACTTCTAGGTCTAAAGGGGCTAATTGGCGTTAAAGCCAAAGATTTTGAACCAAAGGGTATTATCGTCCCCTTTAAAGATAAATTATATCCGGTACTGCCAGCAGGAGTTGCAACCAAAATACCATCACAAATTAATTGCTCAACCCTTACATTGCCATTAACATTAATTTCAATCTTGGCCGCCTGATTATTTTGACGCCATAAATAAACATCATTAATGGCAATATAGCTATGGCAAATATTGTCAATATCAATAGCACGCATTTGCAATGGATATAAAATGGTCTCGATTGATTCTTCAATTGATTGTAAAATATAATCATTATTAGCATTCATCATAAAGCCAATAGTGCCAAAATTAACACCATAAATAGGAATATTTAAAAATTGATAACTATGGAGAGAATGTAATAAAAAACCATCACCACCTAATGCAACCAAAAGATCTATTTTATGATTTTTATCAAATTCATAATCAATAAATCCAAATCTTTTAATTAATTCATTTTTCTTTTCATAAGCGCCCGGCTTTTTACTAGCTACTATGCCAATTTTTTTTATATTTCATAATATTACTATATTTACCAACAAATTAATGATGATGTTGTAAATGTTTTTGTAAAATATCAAAGTCAAAATCTGATTTTAAATCCCTTAAAACTGAATGAATATGATTTGCCTTAACCTCACTTTCTATAGAATAGTTACTTGTTTGTAATAATTCAAAGAGAAATCTCGATGTTTGAACTCTAATATAAAATTCTTGATCACTATCTAAATTACCCGCAAAGGCAATTTTGGCAGTTTTTAAGCTTTTATAAAAATCTTCAATATCTAAAAAAAATCCTTTCTTTGACGAGAAAATATTTTAAATAACAACTCTTCTAAATATAATATAGAATCTTTTGA
>JAOFKK010000064.1 GCA_028040005.1 Rickettsiales bacterium | reverse complement strand
TGAACAATGCCAAGTTGGCAGAATTCCAGCAAGTGAAACTGAGGAATTGGTAACGAACCAAGTTTTAAATATCCTGCAAAAACCAGAGATTATTTCCAGTGCCATTAAAAACAAAAATGAGCAGATTCCTGATAATGAGATAATTAACTCATTCAAATCAACTAATAAGGTCTGGGATGAGCTATTTCCGCCAGAACAGGCAAGAGTTATTAATCTTCTAGTTAGAGACATCACCATCAATCCAGATGGCATGAATATCAATATCTACAAACAGGGCTTAAATTCTCTTAATAACGAAATTAATGGATAAAAAATGGAAATAGAAAAAAGACAAATTGACGAAAATATCATCCAAATATTCGTTCCGCTGCAAATCAGAAAAAGAGGCGGTGCAGCAATGTTAATTTTGCCACAAGGTCAAAGTCAGGCAAAAAACTTTGATGATAAATTGCTAAAAGCCTTCGCCAAAGCCTATCAATGGAAAACAATCATTGAAGATGAAGGCAATAAAATTAACTCTTTGTCGGATATTGCCAGAGATGAGGAAATTTCCAACTCTCACGCCACTAAGGTTTATCGCCTTAATTTTATCTCACCAAAAATTGTCGAAGCAATTGTTAATGGCACAGCACCAAGAGAATTAAGATTGCAGGATATTTTTGCTAAAAAAGCACCGGAAATTTGGCAAGAGCAAGAGGAGATGTGGGGGTTTTAATTTTTTTGATTTTTACTACTGATTTTTGAGAGATGTATTCTGTAGTCTAGATGGGAATAATTTTTAAAATAAATGCTTGGCACAGCAATGCATTTGATGTGCGGATGGGTCTATTCTTTGTCTTCTACTCTTGAAGCTAATTCTTTATTTAAAACCTCAAGCTGATTTTTAATGTGGTCAGAAAATGCCACGATTCCAAATAATTGCTCAACAGAAAATTCGTGGCTCTCTTTTACAAATTCGTTTAAATCAGAAGCACATTTCTGCAGTGATGACCTCAATATATGGTAGCCAATTTTGCCACTCAAATATTGCTCTAATCTTTTGACTAGATTTTCTTTTTCTTCCATGATTTTCCTCCTAAAAAGTTAATAAATAAAAAAGCTTTATAGCCAGCATTGGAAAGGCTTTAAGCTATGTCTATGTTTGCTTGGAAGGGGGTTGAAGTCAAGTGGAAGAAGGGGAGGTGCGCTCTATTATTTAGATTCACTTATAATGATTTTTACCCATAATATCATTTTTATGATTCAATTTATATGAGCCGCTTATTTCTAGTCTTGGGGTAAAATCTCTTTTTCCAGACATACCCCCTCCAATCAATTGCTTTTCTCCTAACAGGGTCCAAAGGATTGTATAGCCATTTTTTTCTAAGAAATTAATAAACGACTGCTTATGGATTAACAATTTTCTTGATAAAAAGTCTTCTGTCTGAACATCTGCAGGAGTTACTACAAGATTTTTTGCCTTATCATAGAATTTTCCATCGAGGTTACGGTGATGTAAATTCATTTGATTAATTATCCACCTACAAGGCAATTTTAAGGATAGACCTTCCTCTAGAGAGCAATCTAAAGTTTTTTCGTTCAAATAAGAATCATCGGTAATAATTGCAGGAATAAATTGACTATCTCCCTCTTCTTTTAATTCTATTTTATCAATGTCACTTTCCCTTAAATATTTAAGAGCTTCGTGATTTGGATATTCTCCCAGGAAGGCTTCATAAAAATCATGGGATTGTGGCATCCATCTTCCCATAAAATTCTGTTTTGTAGCCCATTTAAAAAGCTCTTCTATATATTCTTTTTTTACAATATAGCTTTTGACCATATACCAAACTTGCCTGACGGGAATATCGTATTTTTTATGTTCAGGAGGAGTTTCTTCTTGCCACTCTAGATATCCTTCAAGAATTAACCATTCTTGACTAAAATCATCTTTGACATTAATAATATTTTTTGCATTAGGTAAATCACTATTAACCTTGATCCAATCTTCATTAGACTCTTTCTTTTCCCACGCGTTATAATGGCAATATACCGATGGCCACTTTAAGAGGTTTGTAGGATTTTTTGTATGGTTATTGTTTTGCAAAATAAAAGAAGGATCAATATCTCTAACAAAAGGATTCCACGAGCCTTTGTAATTGTTCTGCAAGCCTGGCTCATCCCAACTATTACACTTAAATTCAAAGTTGTCAGAAATTAGCGCCATAAATTCATGATAAGCAATCCATTGATACTTCTTTCCAATTCTTTCTGGCTTATTCTCTGACCTGCCATTATGACGATTATTATAATCATTAACCCTTTTATCAAAATCTCCATGTAGCTTAGGGCTGTAGCCTAATTCAACAACTCTATTAAAAATCCATCTCTGTGCAATTTTTAAATCAAAATTATCTAGCGGATCTCTTATTGTTCCAGAATCATCAAAAAAAGGTCTAATTTCTTTCTTGAAGTAAGAATATTTATCTTTTAACAATGATTCCTCGAACTCAATAAAGGCTTTTTCACGCTCCAATTTTCTTTTACTTTTTTGTTGTTTTACACCTGATTTATCTTCGCTTCGAATATCATCAATGAACATGTGTATTGAGCTACCAAGCAATCCGTTTGTGGCTATTTCAAATAATTCTTTTTGATTTTTTGATAAATTTTCTTTAAATTCTTTCAGCATCTTTTTTCTATTTGGATCTGACATTCCCAACTTTCTTCCACTCCAATTGCTAGAACTGCTATTCGTTCCAATTACATATCTGGCAAAATCACCAAAATCCATAACTGAAAACCAAATATCAAGAAATCCTCTATCCTTTGTTTTATCTTCAAAAAAATCCTTTGGGTAATATTTTTTTTCTAACTCTTCTTTTGTCGGAATCTGTACCGAAAAATCACTTTTATAAGGCGGATTAATATTGTTTTTATTTATATTAATGTCGATATTTCTTATTAGGGCGGTTTCAATAATACCACGAGCATAGTCGCGCAGTAATATATGAACGGGAGGCTTTTGATTTTTAAATATCTCCTCATAAACCCACTCAGCGAGTTTTTTTAGATTTTCCTTATCTTCTTGATTTCTTAAGACGCAACCATAGGCAACGGCAAAAAGTCTTTCAGTAATATAGATATCTTTATTTTCCTCTTTTATGGCCTGAAATTTTCTAAGAAGATTTGGTATTATATGAATTCTATCTTGTAACAAGCAGACAAGTCCTTTTGTTGCTTTATCTCTTACAAACCTACTGGATGTTGTTAAGAACCAAGAAATCGTAATAGATATTAAAAAAATAGAGTCGTCGCTTATATGTGATTTGTCTTGATCGGACCAAGACCACTGCAACAATCTAGCGACAGCTTCCTCTCCCCCATGCTCATCATGAAGAAAAGTTGACCACCAAGAGTCTCTCTTAGGCATTGATAGCTTTGAAAGATGTTGGTGTAAAAATTCTGCGTTAAATGGATGATTCGGGATTGATGCAACTGATAAGAAAGCATTCAAAAGTTTTTCATGGCCTGAATTAGTTTTTATAATATTTTGATTTATGATTCTTTTGGTGTTATGCAAATCTTTTGAAAATGAATTTGGATTTCTCCAGACAAAACTTTCTATAAAAGCTTCCTGCGCTAATTGCATAAAGTGATAATCTTGTTTTTTTATTAAATATGGAGCCACATCAATAAACTCAATACCCCTTAATTGTTCAGGGCATTGAATTGATAAGGCCTCTATAATTCCTCTGTTCCAAGAATTTGACAAAAATTTTCCAATCTTTCTTCTCTTTGAAAAAAATTGCTTAGCAGTTGTGAGGTTTTTATTGGATTTTCCAAATTCCGCCTCATATTTCTTAAATATGTATCTTCCTATTAAGTGGTCGCTGAATTTTTGAAATGGGAATCTGATATTAAAGCCACTATGCTCATTACTTTTGGTGTATCTTGGCACTTTTATAATTAACATATTATCCTCAAGAGCCTTAGAAAATTCTCCAATATTGATTTCTGGATAAGCTCTATAAATTATATCATTTAATTTTTCTTCTGAAATTCTGTCATAGTTTTGACCATTTATCATCTCGCTTGCTATCTCTTTAATGATGCCATTCCAAACATTGCGCTTTGGGTCTTTATCTTTGCCTTTTTTAATACTAAATTTATCTGCTATAATTTCAGTAGAATTAAGAATAAAAGATTCAAAAATATAGGTGGCACCTTCATGACCTCTAAAAACCTGTTTTTTCTTACCCTTTCTTTTTTGGAAAGCTTTGCAGAATAATAATAGAAATAGTGGCTCTTTAAACTCTGGTGTTAACAGCGGTATTTCTGGAAGAGGTAATTGAAATTCCTTAAAAAATTTGTTTACAGCCTCCCATTCTTTAAATTGAAATCCTTGATGCTCCTCTTCAACAAAAAGGCTTTTTTGCTTCTCTGTTAACACCTCATTTTCAAACCCTAAACGAACACTTATTACTAATGCTATATTTGGATACTGTGCTTTATATCATCAATAATTCCACTAAGGTTATTCTTCCAAAAATTAGGAGCTTGAGGAATGTTTTCATTAAGCGCATCTATTATAAAAAGACTGCGACACTCAGCTTCTTTACCAAGTCTATCTAACTCACTTAAAAAATCTCCCTTTGTTATCGTATTGTTTATTTGCAACTGTTTTAGGGCTTGGGTCCAGAAATCCTCTTCATTATAGAAATATTCTCCAAAAACCATAAAGGTAGGCAAGGGGTAATTATTGTTTATCCTGTTTTCAGCGACGTCACATAGCAAATGAGTCTTTCCTCTTCCAGCCTTACCTGTGATTAGTAAAAATGGATTATTTGAAAGTTTCGCCTTTGTGCTGGATGATATTTCTTCAAAACAACGAATTACTTCTATGGTTTTACGGATATGATAAATATAGGAATCAATTTTTTCGGAAGGAGATTGCTGGTGACCTCCATTTTTATTTATAGGTGCTTTTATGTGTTTTACTCGATCTTTTTCTTTTCTTAAGTTGTCAGAAAAAACCCATAAATTTTCAGTTAGTTTTTGTGCTTGTTTATAAATATTATCCCAAGGGATTTGTTCCGCATTATAGTTTTTAATAGAGTCTATTATTTTAAGCAGGTTATCAATATCTTGCTTTAACTCGTTATACAGCGTTTGCAAAGCACTATCCTCATATTGCGATGCCACATTAAACTCATTGATTAACTCTCCATATTCTTTTCTGATTTCAGTATAGAATTTTTTATTTTTACTGATGCCCTCAAATATTTCGGAAATTGGAAGCTCGATATTTAGATGTGGTGTATATCTAGGGCCAGATTTTTCTTTAATTTGCTTCAAGTGGTTAATGTACCAAGTATTATTTATCACGATTTATTGCATAAGTATTTAATTATCATCCTCCCCGAATTATCCTACGATAATAGCTATGATAAAACATGTAGAGAGCGGAACAAAAAGTTGCTGTAGCTAATTTATAAGAAAATTGTAAAAACAAAAGAGATATGCTATTAATTTTTCGAAATAAAACTCGCCAACCGCCAATTCTCGAACTAAAGCAACCCTTGAAAACATTGAAAGCCAAATGGGGGTTGGTTAAATACCACCCGTAAATAAACCAAGTTCGAACTTTTTAACCGCCATGTGGTCACAAAAGTTTGTTATTTTTTCACGGATGCAGAGTTTATAGGGTTGTTTTAAATCTCCGTAACCAACTGGGTA
>JAOFKK010000063.1 GCA_028040005.1 Rickettsiales bacterium | reverse complement strand
AAACCAATCAAGTTACCTCCTATTGCAACATAAAACAGCCAATCAAGTTACCTCCTGTCACAACACACATATAAATTTAAGTTGGCACTTTGGTGGGGTACAGGATTCTTCAACATATAAAATTCTAAATGGGATTGTCGTGAATCTAAAGTCTCCTTTGATATTTTTCCATTTTTTAAATCTGCGATGCTCATTTACCTTAAGTAAACTGCACTTCTTAATTTAAAATAATAAAAAAATCTCTGCGGATATTTTGATTCAAGACGGTCCCATATAGGGTAAATTGACTATTATAATTATTAATATTTATGAGCCGAATGTGCGCCTAAACTTACAATATATTGTAATGTAAATTGATTATCATGATTATTTCTTTCTAATTCTTCATGATCATATTGCACTCTAATACGGCTAAATTCACTATTAGTCCAATCTAACATTGCGGTATAAGTTTTGGCATCAAAACCATCAGCATCTAAATGACTACCAGCTAAACCGGTAGGGGTTGATGGAGAATTTAACTCGCCATATCTAACACCAATTCTGTAATTTGGATTGAATTTATAAATAGATTGCACATACCAACCAGAAGAATTATCATCAAAAACCACTCTGCCTGTACTATCATTTGCTGCTTCATAAGTTCCTAATTCATCGCGGAAAAAATATTCACCCTGTAAGATAATTTCTTGCTGTTTGGCATTGCCTGTTGGAGTAAAGTTATAACGCAAATCAGCGATATAAAGATCACTTTTTCCAATAAAGCTAATTCCTTCTTCATTTGCTCTACCAGATCCCTTAGATTCGCCAGATAAAATTGAAGCACCAATGCGGAAATTTTGATTATCGGTAATATCGCCGCCAATTCTTAAATAGGCTGAATATGATCCAGTACCGTCACCATTACCGAATGGAAAGTCATTTCCTCTAAAAGTACCACCACCTATTTCGCTATAAAATGAAGTTGGTAAGATATAAGAAATTTGCGCACCATCATCATTAAAAGATCTATTCATAAAAGCTCTATAGACTAATGGACGATTAGAAAAGTCATCTGTATGGGCATGATGCTCATTAAGATAACCTAAATTCCAAAAAGAGCGACCGATTTTAATTTCCATACCGGTTGGTAATCCTAATTCTGGACGAGTTTTAATGAATGATTCTTCTAATTCAATTTTATCTTCTCCACCTTCTCTGACAATGGCAGCTGTCAAGCTACCAAAAAATTTATCATCAATATTGGAGGCAAAATTTAGCTCTGATTCACCAAGGGAAAAATTTTCATTACCTCTTTCGCCTTCATGGCCTATGCCAAAACCCTTTAATTCAGATTCATTTTTAGAAAAAGTACGAAATTTACCATTTAGAACTATTCCAATTGATGGGTTAAATTCATTACCAAAAATTTTACGACTAGAATATTTTCCTTCGTAGAATTTAGCTTCTTTTTTATCTAATTCCTTTTCTAATTTAAGAATTCTATTTTTTAAAGATTGAAATTCCGAATTGCTAACAGCAAATGCGCAGTTGCTAGCTAAGATAGCTAAAAGTGCAGAAGCACAAAGTTTTTTATTTAACATAATTTAATTTTTATTTAGTTATACCAAAGATGAACTTTGGTATTATATCATTTCCTGCTTTTTAAAGTAAGGAGATGATGCTTAAGATGTTTGGTTTTTAACTAAATAAAATAGGAGGGGAGCGAGATTTAGAATAAAGATAGATATCTTTAAATATAATATTGTTAAAATATGCAATATTATAATAAAAAGAATATTTTAAAAAATTGGAATTAGTTTTGTCATTTGCAATAGATTCATTATTAAAATGACTAAGGCAAATAGAACATTCTTGCTGATGTTTTTGCTCTTGATGATGATCCTCAAATTTGTGAGATAAATCATGAGAAATATCTAAGCCTTGGAAGCTTAAGAAGCAAAATATTATTAATAATAGGTCTAATCTAAATAATCTCAACTGCGATAATCTTTGTTAATTTTAATATATTCCTCTGTAAAGTCACAACTCCACACTCTTCTGTTAAAATTAGCAATATTTAAATTAATTTCAATATAAATTTCTTTATTTTTAAGATAATTATGAGTTTTATTTTCATCATATGAATCATCTTTGATGCCATTTGTTACAATATTATTATCGCCAATTTTAATAGAAATCTTATTGGGATCTATTTTTTCCGCAACTTTACCAATTGCCATTAAAATACGACCCCAATTAGGATCTTCTCCGGCAATTGCGGTCTTAACTAAAGGTGAGTTGGCTACGGCGAAAGCAATTTTTTTAGCTGATTCTTCTGATTTGGCATTTTTGACATTAATTTCAATTAATTTTTGGGCACCTTCGCCATCAAAAACAATTTCTTTTGCAAGATAGATCATAATTTCTTGCAGATTTTTTTTAAAAATATTTAAATTTGGATCATTAATGTCGTTAATTTCTGGATTTTGAGCTTTTTTAGTAAAAAATCATTGCAGCATCACTAGTTGAGCTATCTGAATCAACTGTAATTGAATTAAAGCTAACTTCGTTAATTTGGCTAAAAATTTGCTGTAAAACTTTTTGATCAATATTAATATTGGTAAATATATATGATAGCATAGTTGCCATATTAGGTGCAATCATACCAGAACCTTTGGCAATGGCGTTAATTTTTATTTTTTCGCCTGAAATTTCAAATTCTTTACTGATTTTTTTATCTGTTAAATCAGTTGTTAAAATTGCTTGCGCAGCCTTTTGCCAAGAAATATCATTTTGTTCAAGATTTTGTACCATTTGAGGTAATTTATCTGTAATTAATTTATCTTGTAAAACCTCCCCTATAACGCCGGTTGAAAAGCTATAAATATGCTCTTGGGGGCAATTGAATAAATCAGAGGCTGTAAAATTAATGTTATTAACTGATTCTTGACCTAATTTACCATTAAAGACATTGGCATTGCCAGCATTGACAATTAAAGCTTGTGCAAGACCTTTTTTAAGATTTTGTCGAGCAGTAATGATACAGTCGCCAACAATATCTGACTGGGTAAAGACACCAGCGGCAATTGTACCTTTTGGTAAATATATTAATAATAAATCATCGCGATTTTTATATTTAATTTTGCTATTTATTGTTGCTATTTTTATTCCTTCGATTTTTAACATTTATTCTTGATTTATTGATGCGCTAAATAGATAATGGGCATAGGAACTGACCAAAAATATTACCTAAATTAAATTTTAATAAAATTACTAATTTTTGCAACTACTGATCATATATTATGCATGAATTTTCTTATCTCAAGGATTTAATAATCCTATTATCAACTTCAATTTTTATGATTGCTTTTTTTAAGCAATTAAAATTAAGTCCTGTATTGGGTTATTTATTTGCTGGTGCGGCAATGGGTCCTTCCGGATTAGGATATATTCAATCTAGTGAAATTACCACCTCGATTGCTGAATTTGGAATTGTATTTTTGTTATTTAGTATTGGTTTAGAGCTTACTTTTGATAAGCTTAAATCAATGAGAAAATATGTTGTTGGATTTGGTGGTTTACAATTTTTAATTACCACTATTTTACTTTATTTTATAGCAACCAAGACATTTTTATTGGATAGTGGCCTATCTTTAATTATAGCATCTTCACTCGCCTTATCATCTACCGCTATAATAATGGAAGTATTATCTGAAAATTCTGAAAAATCAACTAGGGTTGGTCGCTTATCAATTTCAGCATTAATTATGCAGGATTTAGCTGTAATACCAATTTTAGTATTACTCCCTCTGCTTTCTATGGAAAATGCTGATTTGGGGAGTGCTATTGGTAAAGCATCGTTAAATGCTATTTTGGCATTTGCAATGATTTTTATTGTTGGAAGATTATTTCTTAGACCACTTTATCGTATTATTGTCGCTACCCGAAATGATGCATTATTTTTAAGTACAACCCTTTTGGTAATTTTAGGCTCTGCTACTATAACTAATTATATGGGTATGTCATTTACTTTGGGCGCATTTATAGCTGGTTTAATGGTTGCTGAAACTGAATATAAATATCGCGTTGAAAGTGAGACTTCATCATTTAAATCCCTTTTAATGGGTTTATTTTTTGTAACTGTTGGAATGGATTTTGATGGTAGATTTTTAATCGAGAAATTCGATACAATATTACTTCTTGCTGCGGCATTAATTTTTGTAAAAGCTTTTATTATTATAATTTTATGTCGTATCTTTAAATTTCCAATTGCACCATCTATTCACACTGGATTACTTTTATGTCAGGGTGGTGAATTTGCTTTTGTGGTATTTTTAGAGGCGCAAAATATGGATATTATGCCTGCTTATACTGCGCAATTATTAATTACAGTTGTCACGGTAACAATGGCATTTACTCCAATATTAGCAATTATTGGTAGTCAGATTAAGAGAACAATTTATGTTCATGAGGCTCTTAAGGATAATAAATTAAAAAGAGATATAGGTGATTTATCTGATCATATAATTGTTATTGGGTATGATAAAATTGGTCGTATAGTAACTAATTTACTTAATCAAAAAGATATTAAATATATTACTCTTGGTAATAATTATCGATCTGTTCAGGCTGGCAAAGAAAATAATCATAATGTATATTATGGCGATGCGATGAATAAGGATATATTATCTAGCTCGGGTATTAATAATGCTAATTCTGTAATTATTGCCATGGAAGATGATTCTACCTGCTTAAGAATTACAAGATTTATTCATGAAAATTTTCCTCATGTTAATGTTGTTGCAAAAATGGACTCCAATAATAAAACTAGATTCAGAATGTTAGGGGCAGGATCTGTTGTATCGCCAGATATGGAGGCTAGTTTACAATTAGCCAAAAATGCTTTACTTGCAATCGGGGCAGATAATAAGGATATTGATGTATTTTTAAATGAATTTCGGGATCTAAATGATAAAATTGACAAATCAAATGAAGAATAGCTAAATTATGTCCAATAATAATAATCAAAAATTAGGTCGCGGACTGTCTGTGTTACTAGGAGAAGAAAGAAAATTCAATAATAATAGGGTCAAAATGACCAATATTGGTAGGGGATTTACTGTATATCAAATGCCCATAACTAAAATTATTGCTGGCATATATCAACCTAGATCAAAATTTGATGATAATACGCTTGAAGAATTAAGCGAATCTATTAAAGAATATGGCATAATTCAGCCTATTATTGTTAGAAAAGCAAGTAAGGACCAAGATATTTATGAGATTATATCTGGCGAAAGGAGGTTTAGAGCGGCAAAATTAGCTGATCTTAAGGAGGTTCCAGCTATTATTCGTGATCTAGAAAGTGATCAAGCTTTAGCAATTGGTATATTAGAAAATATACAAAGAGAAGATTTATCGATTTTAGAAGAAGCAAAAGCATATAAGCAATTAATTGAGGAGTTTCACTATTCTCAAAAAGATATTTCGCATAAGGTTGGTAAAAGTCGTAGCCATATTGCTAATTTATTAAGATTAATTTCTTTACCGCAAGAAGTTCAGATAATGCTTGAAGATAAATTAATTACCATGGGTCATGTCAAGGTTATAATGAATCGTAGTGATATTATTGAAATTGCTAAAATCATTATTGATCAATCATTATCTGTTAGGCAGGCTGAGCAATTATGTTCTAATTTAACAGAAGAATTATTTCCTAATAAAGAAGCGGATAAT
>JAOFKK010000062.1 GCA_028040005.1 Rickettsiales bacterium | reverse complement strand
GGCAACGGGTTTTAAATTTAATGGAGATAATATTTCTTTTGATATCACTTATGCTAAATCCCTAAAAAGGACAGCTTTTATTAGTAAATCAAGCGAAATTTATAGCAGTTTGAGCTTGAAATTCTAGAAATAATTGCTTTTTAAAAAATAAAACATATAATCAAAAACTATTTTTTGTTAATTAATTTTAAAAGGATAAAATATGAGGTATTTATTTCTTATTCCAACAGCTATTCTATTTGCATCAACTGCCAATGCAAACAATAGTCTTGACAGTATATTCTTTATTCCAAAATCAAAAGAGATTGTAAGTGAGTCGTCCTACAATTATTCTGATGCTACTTATAAAGATGGAGTAAATGACAAGCAGGAATTAAGAATACAAACCTTAAAGGAAAAGATAACTTTTGGTATTACGGATAAATTATACACAAATTTAGAAATATCTTATATTGATTCTAATCAAAAAGACATAAGTAGTACAACCGGTCAATTTACAGAAACTGTTAATAATGGCGTTTCCAATCCAGAATTGTCAGTAGGCTATAGATTTGCTGATAATGGTAATAATGGCTTCTTTTCTGATCTTGAGCTTTCTTATGCACCAAATATAATTAATAGCAAAACAGGAGACTCTTCAAAAGGAGGAAATGTTGCAAGCGGCAGAAGTGAATATGAAGTTGCTGGTTCTTATGGTATGTTATTTGATAAAGTTTCATTCAAAGTAGACGCATCAGTAAGATATTTAGATGGCGCAAAAACTGAGTTAATGTTTGATCATGCTGTTGAAAAAGTTGACTCATCTATTGATGCTGAATTTGGAATTACTGGGCAATATAAATTTAATCAAAACTTATCTCTTAATGCCTCACTATCTCAATTATTAAGAGGTTCTTACAAAATAGACAAAACTAATAAAATCCAAGGTAGAGATGAAGTAAATCTTGGAACTAGATTAAATTACTCAATAGTTCCTGATAAGGCTTTAGTATCAGTTGCTTATAATTATATCACTGTTGAAGATGTTCATAATACTGATTCAACAGGAACTGTTGTAACATCAAGCGATAGAGACAGAGATGAGATTGAAATTTCTTTTAGATATAAATTCTAAGGGGTAATAAATTGGAATTGTGTTTGTTTTTATTAGAAAATTAAAGGTCATAATCACTAACCCTTTAGATAAATGCAAACAGAAGATGGTTTTTAAAAGTTCAAAAAACACAAAACTATTTTTTAGAAAAATTATAGCCTTCTCAGTATCATTTACTTTGGTATTTGAGCAAGCCGCTTTTGCCGCTGCTACAACTTCAATGATGAATTCATCTGTAAGCACTTCTGCAGGCAATATTACAGTTGATGGCACAACAAATACTGGTCTTGATAAGTCACAAAATAATATCCCTATTGTAAATATAGCTTCTCCAAATGGCTCCGGATTATCCCATAATCGTTTCGGAGATTTTAACGTAGGACAAGAAGGTGCTGTAATGAATAATAGTGCTAATATAGGAGTTTCTAATCTTGCTGGTGCATTATATGGTAATCCAAATTTTACCAATGGAAGGGAAGCTAATGTAATTTTAAATGAGGTTACCTCTAATAGAACATCAAAGTTATTTGGCCCCACCGAAATTTTTGGTAGAAACGCAGACTATCTTCTAATGAATCCTAATGGAATTGCTTGTAATGGATGTGGCTTCATTAACACTCCAAGAGTTACACTTGCAACTGGAAGAAGTAAATTTGACGGGTCTAACCTTGTTGGTGTAAATATTGATCAAAAGGGACAGATATTAATTGAGGGACAAGGTTTAAACGCTTCCAACTTGGATCACTTTGATATTGTAACTAGAGCAACAAAAATAAATGCCGAGATTCATGCCAAGAATCTTAATATAAAAACAGGTAATGATTTTTATAATTATCAAACTGGAGAAATAACATCGAAAAAATCTGATGATGAAAATAAGCCAGTAATTGCAATTGACTCTACAGCACTCGGAGGTGTATTTGCCAATAGAATTATCTTTAAATCAACAGAAGATGGTGTTGGGGTTAATACAAAAGCAGATTTGGTTGCAAAACAAGATAGCTTGACTGTAACTGCTGATGGTAGAATTGAGTTTAAAAGTGCCTTTGCAAACAAAGATGTTACTGTTCAATCAAATAATGGTGACATCAAGCAAAATAATCACTCATATTCAAAGACTGCAAATGTAAATTTAAATGCAACCAAAGGAAAAATTGAACTTGTAAATGATAGTTTAGTAGAGGCGGGAAATATTGCAAATATTAATTCTTCCGAAGTAGTTACTAATAATGCAAAGATTACTGGTTTAAATAAAGTATTATTAAAAAGTAACAAATCCATCGATTTAAGTGACAATGTTATTAAAAGTAATAATTTAATAGATTTATATTCAGATGAAGATATTGGGTTAAATGTAGCCAGTTACCTATATAGTAAAGATGTCCTAAAAATCACTGCTAAAAATATTAACAATAAAGGAATATTAGAGGCAGAGAAGACAATTAACATTGAAAGTGATACATTATCAAATAATCAAGGTCAAATCAAAAGCTTTGATAAGTTAATAATTAAGTCTAGTGCAAATATAGATAATGAAAATGGACTTATATTTGGAGGTAATTCTTCAGACATAAGTACCAATATTTTTAATAATAAATCTGGCCTTGTTGTAACAAACAAGGGGGATAATATAATTAATGCAAATAGCTTTACTAATGAAAGCGGAAATGTAGTTGGAAATAATGTTACAATAATTTCTCAAGGTTTTAATAATCAATTGGGGGTAATTGATGCTTTGGGTAATCTTATTGCTAGCAATGTGGATAATTCAAATTCTGGTCGAATTGAAGCTGGTGGAAATATTACGCTAACTTCAGATTCTGGGATTTTTAAAAACAATGAAAAAGGATCTATATTGGCTTATGGCACGAATAGTCTTATATCCATTCAGGCCAGTAAAAATGTAGATAATAACAGTGGGCAGATACTGTCAGCAGGAAGTATATCTTTAGCACTAAACGAGGATTACACAATTGAAGGTATATTAAATGCCAATAATGAAATCGATATTAGTGCTAATTCAATTACAAATAATGGTACTGTCTCATCTGGTAGTTTTATTAACTTACTGACAAATAGTGGTAATTTTACAAATAATAAAGATGCAAGCCTTACTTCAGCAACCTCAATAAAGATAGACTCATTTGCCGATATTATAAATTATGGCAGCATAATATCAGGAACTACTTTGGAATTATGGGCCAAAAATAACCTGGTAAACCATGATACTGGCTCAATAAATAGCGTAGGAGCAAGTAATATAAATATCAGTAATGACATTATCAATTATGGTAAAGTATTATCAAATAGTACTATTAATATTGTACTTGGAAGAAATCTAGAAAATCGTGGTCAAGTCGCCTCTGTATCTGATTTAACTGTGAATGCCAATGGCTATATTTACAATCCAAGTGTTTTTTACTCTTCAACCAAAGTAGACCTTAGCACTAAAAGCTATCTTCATAATGATAATGGTTATATACTTTCCGAAGGTGTTGTAGCATTAAATGCAACTAATGATTCAGGAAATGCTTATATTACGAATACAGCTGGAAATATTGAAGCAGAGGGAAACTTAAATATTACTTCTAATATTTTTAATAATAATGGAATTGATAATTGGAATGGAGGAAGTGGCCATAATAGATTATATCATGCGACAGGTGCAAGACCTTTCAAAAACACGGTTGTAACCGGATATGAATATGCTGTATCAACCTTAACAACAGATCAGGGATATGTATATTCTGGCGGTGATTTAGTAATTAACTCCAACTCTATTAATAATAGGGGTAGTTATATCTATGGTAAAAATAAGGTAGATTTAATAGGATCGAATTTGATCAATAGCAGAACTGGCTTTACTGTTTATAATTTAAGAACAGATTATGCTTGGCATTACAAATACAAAAAAAGGGGAAGAACTAGAAATAGAGCTGGAGGCTATTCTGGATATAGAAATGAAGCATTATATTCAACCACCGCCTCTTCGATCGTTTCAAGTGGAGTAGTAAGTTCTTCAATATCTAGCGCAATTGAAAATAATGGTGCTTTTAGAGGCTCACGAATAGGCTTAAACGCAAGGGATATTGCAACTAAAGATACCGGCACAAAATCAGTTGAAATATCAAAAATAAAAGATACTGGAATAATAGAAATTGATACTAAGCTACCCCAAGGTTCTAATGGATTATTTAAAGTTAGTGATTCCGCAAGTTTAAATCAGCAAACACCGGGTTTCAAATACTTAATTGAAACCAATATCAGTCTTATTGATATAGATAAATTTAAAGGTTCAAAATATTTCTTGGAAAGAATTGGTTATGATCCAGACGATCAAACTATCGTCCTAATTGGAGATGCATATGCAGAAAGTAAATTGGTTGAAGAATCAATCAGAGAAAAAACTGATAAGAAATTTCTAAATGACGGAACTGAGAGTAGTTTAGAGCAATTACAAAATCTTTATGATAATGCTTATGATGAATATAATAAATTAAAATCAGAAGGTATTGAGTTAGTTGCTGGAGTAACCCTAACAAGGGGTCAAGTTGATTCTCTTAGCAAGGATATAGTATGGCTTGTTGAAGAAGAGGTTGATCTTGGAAATGGAGAAGTAAAAAAAGTTTTAGTACCCAAGTTATTTCTTGCAAAACTAACTAGAGAAAATTTAAGCGATGATGGAAATATTATTGAAGCAGATGATGTAAGTCTTATAGCAAGCAATGATATTGTAAATGAAGGTGCTAAGATCAAAGGAAACAACTCAGTTTCGATTTCTGCTGGAAATGATTTTGTTAGCACAAATACAAAGCTAAGAAGAGGAGATAATAAAAATTACATCGATCTAATTTTATCAAGAGGAGAAGTTGAATCTGGCGGAGATGTAGCTTTAAGTTCTGGAAATAATATTGATTTAATAGGCAGTATTATAAATTCAGGTGGAAATACAAGCTTGTCTGCTGGAAATGACGTTAATATCACTACTGATATTTTACAAGAGAATGTCGACTTAACAGATGGAAATGGCGCCAACGTCATGAAAAAAGTTACCAATGTTTCAAGTTCGGTGAGTACATTGGGTGATTTATTAATAGTATCAGGGAATGATACCACCATCAAAGGAAGTGATGTTGTAGTCGGCAATAATGCAAGTATAACCACTGGTAATGAACTAAATCTAGTTTCTGCTGAAGATTCTTACTACAAATATACAAGCAGCAAGAAAAAGGGAAGTCTTGGAAAGAGTAGAAGTTCTTCATCTTTAACTGAAACCAAAACGGGGGTTGCTTCTAATATAATTGTTGGCGGCAATGTAAGTCTAGATTCAGTCAGTGATATTGATATCGTTGCTAGTAATGTAAAAGGAGAAAATGGCCAAATAGTTTCGGGGGCTGGTAATATTAATATTGAAAATGGCATCAATTCAGCAAAAACCTTCACAACATCTAAGAAAAAAGGTAATTTATCAAAAAGCAGTAGTAAAGTTTATGATTATCAAGAAGTCGCAGCAGAAAGTAATTTAATTTTTAATAATGATCTTGCAGTAACTGCAGAACTCGGAGATGTAACTGTTCAAGGTTCAAATTTAGAAATTAACAATGATTTGAGTTTTGGTGAATTTACAATCGCACAGAATACAGATGGCTCACTAAAAACTAAGGCAGATGGAACTTTTGAGACAGTAAGTGGTAGTTCAGTTCAGAATGTCACAATTAAATCAGCAGAATTAAAAAGTGAACATTGGGAAGAGCATAAATCAA
>JAOFKK010000061.1 GCA_028040005.1 Rickettsiales bacterium | reverse complement strand
TTGCTAAAGATAAATTATTTAACGCATCACCATAAAATTCTACAAATTTACCAACAACTTTTTTCTCCCTTAAAATATTAACAATATTTAAAACCAAATCAGTTGCTGTTACGCCCTCATTTAATTTACCAGTTAATTTAAAACCAATAACTTCAGGAATAAGCATTGAAATTGACTGACCAAGCATTGCAGCCTCGGCCTCAATACCGCCAACACCCCAACCAAGAACAGAAAGACCATTAACCATAGTTGTATGGCTATCAGTACCTACAACAGTATCTGGATAGCAATATAATTTACCCTCTATTTCTTTAGAAAAGGTAACTCTAGCCAAATTTTCAACATTAACTTGGTGACAAATACCAGCTCCTGGTGGTACGGCCCTAAAATTATCAAAAGATTTTTGTGCCCATTTTAAAAATTCATATCTTTCCTTATTTCTTTGCATTTCTAGATCGACATTTTTTTTAGCAGCGTCAGAACTACCAGCAAAATCAACCTGAATTGAATGATCAATAACTAAATCAACAGGAATTAAAGGATTAATTTTTTTAGCATCACCACCTTTTGCCACAACAGCATCTCTCATAGCGGCCAAATCAACAACAGCTGGAACACCAGTAAAATCCTGCATTAAAACTCTAGAAGGAGAAAAGAAAATTTCTTGCCTTTTAGATGCATCCTTAACTGAATCAATAATATTTTTACAATCAGATAATTTTTTATCTTCATTAATATCTGACCTTAAAATATTTTCTAATAAAACCTTTAAACTAAAAGGTAATTTTGAGATATCTTTGCCAATATTTTTGGCTAATTTTTGAATAGAAAAATAATTATATTCTTTGTTATTTGCTTTTATATGTTCTTCAAAATTATTCGTCATTTTATTCTTCTTTTTAATATTAATTTACTATCGATATTTATATAATGGGGTACTTATTAACCTATAATACAGATGAAAGTAACCAAGCGGGATTTTTGGCTGCGATATTTTTCTTAAAAATCCATTTATCCACAATATTAACCTCCTCACTTTTGCTACCATTGATAATTTTATCGCCCTGCATGACATAATCAATTTGCTGAGAAGTAAATTCTACCGTTAAATAAGCATAACGAGAATCACTTTTAGCATTGATAATTTTAGAGCCATCAATTGAGATAATTTGAGAATGTAATTTTTGATTATTTTTTTTCAACTCATCAATATTTTCCTGAAATTGACTATAAATTTTACTAGTAAGAAGATTTTTAACCTTTGATAAATCTTGATTAGAGAAATTTTCAGTAATCATTTCAAAAGCCTTTTTGGAACCATCAATAAATACCGATGGGGATAATTTAGTTTTTTGGAAAATAGATCTTACATTCGAAATAATATCTTGATCAATAGCATTTAAAATATCCAAATCCTCTGATGATGGAACATAATAACTATTTTTCCGAACTTGGTTTGGGTGAAGGTTAACAATGTTAGAATTTTTTACCTCACTATATTTTTGTGATTTTTTAGCTTTTTTTTGCTGATAATTAGCCTTTTCCTTAAGAAAATTCTTGATTGAATCTCTTTTTTGATCATCATCAAATTCACCCAATTTTTTATTAAGTTTAACAAAAATAAAAATTGCCAAAGCAGCTAAAATTACTAAATCCATATATAAGAAAATTAAATGGGGCAAACGACGGGTTTCGAACCCGCGACCACCAGAACCACAACCTGGTGCTCTACCAACTGAGCTACGTCTGCCATAAAAAGAAAATTTTAAGATTAAGGCTATCTGAAGTCAATGATTAAAATTATGTAAAAGCCTTTTTAATGGTTAAATCGCTAAATAAAATATCATAAATTTTTTGACATTGTGGCAAATTAACACCTTTTTCTTTTGCTAATTGATAAAATATTTTAACTGACTTCGCCCCTTCATAGGTTTTACTAGGGTCAGATAAAAGATCTTTTGGATCTTTGCCAGAGGCAATTTCAAATCCTAGGGAAAAATTACGAGATTTTTTACTAGAGCAAGTTAAAAATAAATCACCAAAACCAGCAGCAGAAATAAGATTTTTACTATTACCACCAAAATGATCAATCATGATTGCAATTTCTAAAATACCTGAAGTTATAAAGCCAGCCTTGACATTTTCACCAAGATTTAATCCCGAAATTATACCGCAACCAATAGCAAGGATGTTTTTCATCGAACCGGCAATTTGGGTAGTAATAATATCATCTAAAATAGTAACTTTAAAATATTCATTTTGTAATAAATCTTTAAATTCCTGCGCCAAATTTTTATCCTTTGATGCAATATTGGTTACCGTATTAGCAGCCCTAACTACTTCTACCGCAAAATTAGGTCCAGATAAAAAGCAATAGGAAGATTTTGGTAATTTTTGATCAAAAATATCGCTAAATAATTGTAAATTTTCTTCATCTATACCTTTGGTACAAATAATGATTTTTTTAGCAAAATTTGGATCAATTTTTTTAATATCATCCAAAATCAAATTTACTACATTAGAAGGAACAACAAAAAATAAATAATCTGCATTAAAAATAGATTCTTTAAAATCTTTACTAGCAGTAATTTTTGGCGATAATTTTACATCGGGAAGTCTTGGACAAATATTGTTATTATTGATATTATCAATAAAAATATCCTCATTACAATAAAGCAAAACATTATGATGATTATTAGCCAAAACAGAAGCAATTGCCGACCCCCAAGCACCTGCACCAATAATTGTAATTTTTGGATTATTTTTAATTGTCATTTGTTTTTGAGTATTTTATATTATCTGTTCTTACAAATTATAATTATTAGCAAAATAAGTCAAATGGATAAAATTTTAGTTACCGGATCATTAGGGCAAATAGGATCAGAATTAGTTTTAAAATTAAGAGAAAAACATGGCAAAGATAATGTTATTGCCTCAGATGTTAGAGATTTAAAAGATCAATCTTTTGCACCTTTTGAAAAATTAGATGTTTTAGATTATAATAATATTGAAAATATCGTTAAAAAATATCAAATCACTAAAATTTATCATTTAGCAGCAATACTTTCAGCTAATGGTGAAAATAACCCACAATTATGCTGGAAAATCAATATGGATGGCTTGGTTAATATTCTTGAAATTGCCAGAATTCACAAATTAAAACAAATTATTACACCAAGTTCAATTGCTGCCTTTGGCCCTGAAACTCCAAAAGATAATGTTCCGCAAGAAACAATCCTTTTACCAAAAACAATTTATGGTGTAACCAAAGTTGCTGGTGAATTACTTTGCGATTATTATGTTAAAAAATTTGGCATGGATATCAGGGGTATTCGCTATCCTGGTTTAATAAGTAGCAAAACCCTACCTGGTGGTGGCACTACCGATTATGCTGTTGATATTTTTTATAAGGCTGTTGCTGGTGAAAAATATAATTGCTTTTTAAAGGAAGATACAATCCTACCAATGATGTATATGGATGACGCTATTAGAGGCACGATTGAACTTGCTGAAGCTGACTTTAAAGATTTAAGCTATTATTCCAATTATAATTTTGCTGCTGTTAGTTTTTCTTGCCAAGAAGTTGCCAAGGAAATTAAAAAACATTATCCAGATTTTGAGATTGAATATAAGCCAGATTTTCGTCAACAAATTGCTGATTCTTGGCCAAGATCAATTGATGATGCTATAGCCAAAAAAGATTGGGGCTGGAAGGCGGAATTTGATTTGGCTAAAATTACCAAAACTATGATTAATGATTTAAGCTAATATCATTTATCAAAAATAACTATACATATTTGAAATATTTTTAGAATAAAGTTGATGAAAAAGATGCAGATAGTATCTAGATACCTTCAAATCTTTTTTATTAATTTTAGACTCAAAAGATAAAGAATATGCATAGTTATTTTTGATAAATGGTATAGTATCACTAGCTCTTAGAATCTATTTTCTTAATATATTCTACAACTAATTTTAAATATATATAACCAGTAACTATAGTTAAAAAAGCAGCTAGGGAAAATAAAATACCGCCAATAGTAACTACATAATCAATAATCATATCTTTAGTTGAAGCATAAACCTCCTCACCTATCATAAGAGAAAATTCATCAATAACATAACCAGATCCGCTTTCACCAAGTAAAAGTAAGGTAATGGCGCCCATTTGAATAGCGGTTTTAATTTTGGCCAAATTACTCACTGGCATTTGAATATTATAGTTAGCCAAAAACTCCCTAAAACCTGAAACCAAAATTTCTCGCGCAATAATAATTAAACCAGGAATTAAAATAATTAAATTACCATGGCTAAAATTAATCAGCATAACAATAGTTAAAATCACCAATAATTTATCAGCTATCGGATCAAGACATTTGCCAAAAGCACTTTGCGCCTTTAAATAACGGGCCAAATAACCATCAAAAAAATCAGTAATACTTGCTATAGCAAAAAGAAAAGCTACAATAATATTAGAGGCAAAGCCATGAAAATAAAAAGAAATAATTATTATTGGTATTAGGACAATCCTAAAAATCGTTAAAATATTAGGTATGTTTTTCATTATATTTTATATATAGTTTTCATGATCATTGCTATAAGCTAACAAAAATAACTTAATTTGTCAATTTATGCTTCAAATCGAACAAGATTTACAAAAAATTCTTAAAAAATATTTAGATTTTCTTAAAATAGAAAAAAGACTTGCCGAAAATAGCTTAATTTCATATCAAAGTGACTTAAATTCATTTTTTAGCCTAATATCTCAAATTATAGAAAAAGATATCACTATTAATAATTTGCAAAATATTACTCTTAATCAATTTAGACAATGGATAATTTTACGCAAAGAACAAAATTTCTCGACTAGTTCAACCATTAGAGCCGCCTCGAGCATTAAAAATTTTTTCTTATTTTTAGAAAGGAGATATAAAATAAAAAACCCCGATATTAAAAATCTTAAAAGCCTAAAATCTTTAAAAACTGTTCCAAGGGCAATTGACAAAATTGACATTGACTCAATCACCACTTCAATTAAAGAATTTAATAAATATGAATGGTGCAATAAAAGAGATTTAGCACTTTTAACCTTAATTTATGGCTGTGGATTGCGTATTTCTGAAGCTATGATTATTACTAAAAAAGATATTTTAAATCAAAATAATCTATATGTTACTGGCAAGGGCGGGAAGGAAAGAATTATTCCAATATTACCTATAATTCAACAAAGAATTAATGATTATTTAGCGCATTGCCCTTTTGAACTTGCGCCTTATGAAGCAATTTTTAGAGGGGTTAGGGGTGGCAGATATCATGCTACTTTATTTCAAAAATTAATCCAAAATATCCGCAATTATCTTAATTTACCATCAAATGTTACGCCACATTCTTTGCGCCATTCATTTGCAACACATTTATTAGAATCTGGCGGTGACTTGCGATCAATCCAAGAATTATTAGGTCATGAAAGTCTTTCAACCACTAGAAGATACAGCAAGGTTGATAAAAATCGCCTATTTAAAATTTATGAAGATGCTCATCCAAGAAATTAAAAAAATATTTAATTTTAAATAGTCTTAGGAAAATATTCTATAAAGCTTCTAAATAATAATAGGATTATACTTGTTTTTTTGAAATAATTACCATATAATTAATGTATTAATTTAATTATAATGTCATGAATACTATAGATACATTAAGATATTCTGAAGAATTTGAAAAAGTCAAATTTACCAAAGCTCAATCTAAAGCTCTCGCTTCTATCATTAAAGACTCTAGAGATGATTCTAGCGATAATCTTGTTACTAAAAACGAATTGAAGCTTACTGAAAATGCTATTAAGGCAGAAATTCAATCTGAAATTAACAAAGCAACCCTGAAGATTATCATAGCAATTCCCGCTATCGTAACATTTATTAATTATCTTCTGAAATAATCAATTTTTACTTTTTATAATTCTCATCTATAATTTGATTTATACCGTTTATTAAAAATAACTACATATATTATTTCTGTATTCTTATTGGATAAAT
>JAOFKK010000060.1 GCA_028040005.1 Rickettsiales bacterium | reverse complement strand
TTTGCGGGGGCGGTAGTTACGGCCTCAGGACGAGGACCTCCAATTCCAGGGCCGCTATAAGTTGTGTTTCTTGGTATTTATTATTAATTTGAATTGATTATATTAACCAACTTATCCTAGTCTTTCTTCTTTTCTTGTTTAATATTTTCTATATCTTGATAGTCAATAACAACTCGATAATTAGGATCTTCATCAGGATGGCTTTCTACAAATTTACTACCTTTATCAAGTAGGTCGCAACAATCCTTACTAAGATGTAAAAAATGTATTTTCTTTTTTAATTTCATATATTTTTCAGCTAATTCATCAATAGCTTGTAGGGCGGAATGATCCCAAACACGAGAATATTTAAAGTCAATAGTAACATCTTTTGGGTCATTTTTAGGATCAAAAATCTTTTTAAAAGCAAAGATGGAAGCAAAAAATAAATGACCATGAAGAATATAGGTTTTTTTAGATTGTTTAACTTCAGTTACAGCATGTAAGCTTTTTGCACTTTTCCAAGCAAAATTAAGAGCTGAAACAATAACCCCGATAATTACAGCGATAGCTAAATCGGTAAAAACAGTAACGGTTGAAACTAAAATTAAAACAAAAGCATCATTTTTAGGTATTTTGCGAATAATTCTAAAACTTGACCATTCAAAAGTGCCAATAACAACAGCAATCATAATTCCTGTCAATGCAGCAACAGGAATCATCGCAATTAATCCTGAGGCAAAAAGAATAAAACAAAGTAAAAATAAAGCAGCCGCAATGCCAGAAACCCTACTTCTACCGCCAGATTTAATATTTATCATACTTTGACCAATCATAGCGCAACCACCCATGCCACCAAAAAAGCCAGTAACAATATTAGCCGATCCTTGAGCTACGCATTCTTTACTATTTCTACCCCTTGTACCAGTAATTTCATCAATTAGGGTTAAGGTTAATAAAGATTCTATTAAGCCAATCATGGCTAAAATGAAAGCGTAAGGAAAAATGATTTTAAGAGTCTCGAAGTTATAATTTACTTCTGGAAAATTAAAAATAGGTAAAGAACCCGAAATATCGGCCAGATCACCAACATTTTTTGATGGTAAATCAAGAGATATAACTAAAAATGAAATAATCAAAATGGCACCAAGTGGGGCGGGAATAAATTTAGTAATTTTAGGTAAATATTTAATTACAGCTAAAGTTAATAAAACCAATCCTAATGTAGTGTAAAGTAAGCCACCTTCCATCCAGTTACCATCAATTTTAAATTGTGATAATTGTGATAAAAATATTACAATAGCTAAACCATTAACAAAACCAAGCATTACAGGGTAGGGCACCATTTTAATAAATTTACCAAGCCGCAAAAAGCCAAAAGTAACCTGAATTAAACCCATTAAAATTACAGTGGTAAATAAATATTGCACACCATGATTAGCAACTAAACTTACCATTACAACCGCCAAAGCACCAGTAGCGCCAGAAATCATGCCAGGACGGCCACCAAATGCAGCAGTAATCAACCCGACTAAAAAGGCAGCATAAAGACCAACCAAAGGCTGTACCCCAGCAATGAATGAAAAGGCCACAGCTTCCGGAACTAGTGCTAATGCCACTGTTAACCCGGAAAATATTTCAGTTTTATAATTAATGTTTTTGTTGATCATTTATTTGTTGGTGATAAGAGCTATAATGCAGGGCTGATTTATATATTGAATATAATTTATAAAAATTCTTCAATTCTGATTAATTCATTATATTTTGCTGTTCTATCAGATCTACATAATGAGCCAGTTTTAATTTGACCAGCATTGGTTGCAATAGCAATATGAGAGATGGTGTTGTCTTCAGTTTCACCCGATCTATGTGAAATAATAGTTTTATAATTATTTTCTTGAGCCAATTTGATAGTTTCAAGAGTTTCGCTCAGAGTGCCAATTTGATTGACCTTGACTAAAATAGCATTAGCCATTTTTTGATCAATTCCTTTTTGTAAAATTTCCTTATTAGTGACAAAAAGATCATCACCAACTAAAGTAATTTTATCGCCTAGAATTTCAGTAATTTTTTTCCAACCATCAAAATCATCTTCTGCCATAGCATCTTCAATGGAAATAATAGGATATTTATCACAAAGATTTTGATAATATTTAATTAATTGATCAGAATTTAAAATTTTACCTTCACCCTTTAAATCGTAATTACCATTTTCATAAAATTCAGTAGAGGCGGCATCTAAGGCAAAAACTACATCCTTACCAACTTCATAACCTGAAACCTTAATTGATTTTGATATAAATTCCAAAGCTTCTTCTGCAGAATCAAGATTTGGGGCAAAACCACCCTCATCACCAACATTGGTATTATGACCAGAATCTTTAAGTATTTTTTTAAGATTATGGAAAATTTCGGCACCAATTCTAATGGCATCTGAAATTGACTCAGCAGCAATCGGCATAACCATAAATTCTTGAATATCAATTTTATTATCAGCATGCTCACCACCATTAAGAATATTCATCATTGGAATAGGCATTAAATCAGCCGATTGATTATTAATGATATTTTTAGCAATATATTCAAAAAGAGGAATTTTAAGAGCGTTAGCACCGGCCTTAGCAACAGCTAAAGACACGGCCAAAATAGCGTTAGCGCCAAGATTTGACTTATTTTTAGTGCCATCAATTTGTAACATAATATTATCTAACCTATTTTGATTAAAAACAGATTCACCGATTAATTCTTTGGATATGATGTCATTAACATTTTTTTTAGCCTTTAAAACACCTTTGCCTAAATAGCGATTTTGATCACCATCTCTTAATTCAAAAGCTTCTAAACTTCCAGTTGAAGCGCCACTAGGAACAGCAGCGCGGCCAATTGTGCCATCTTCTAAAATTACATCAGCTTCTAATGTTGGGTTACCTCTTGAGTCAAGTATTTCTCTTGCTATGATAGATTCTATTTTTGCCATATTGACTTACTTATTTTTTTAGTTAACATTTCCTTTAAGATCCCATCTTACTAAATATCAATTTAATTATCAATGAGTGAATTAGATCAAATTCAAAAAGAAGCAGCGATTGAAGCAATTTTCAATAAATTATTGGCATTTTATAAAAGTCATGCCAAAAAAATTATTACATTTTGTATAATTATCGTTATTTGTGCAATTTCCTTTGCCTCATATTCGCTCTATATTAAGAATCTTAATCAAAAATATTCAGCAATATTGCAAGAATTATTTTTAAAAGAAGATTATCCAAAAGATCAATTGCAAATATTAATCAATCAAGACCACTCTAAAGCTATAAAATTTATTGCATCAATGCAATATGCTAAGAGTTTAATTAATGAGAATAAAAATAATGAAGCTATAGATTTATATTTATCAATAAATAAGGATAAAAATCATGATCAATTTTTTAGAGAATATTCAGGTATAATTGCAATTAAAAATCTTGTTAATATTAATGATAATAAAAAATATGATATAATGAATATTATTGATGATATTTATCAAGATACATCAATTTTAAAAGATTATATTACGGAGCAAAAAGCTATATATCTTTGGAAAAATAAAAGGAACAAAGAATCTAAAGAAATATTTACAAATTTAACCTTAGATATTGAGGTTTCATCAAAAATAAAAGATAGAGCAAGAATGATGCTAGAAATTGCATTTTAATTAATTTAAAATATCTAAAACTATGTTTTTAAGATTATTTTTATTAATTATTTTATTATCTTCTACCACCACTATAAGAGCTGATACAATAAAGGTTAAAGATCCTATATTGCAATGTAACGACACTCACACTTCTTTGGTATTTTCAGAAAATATTGATCTTAATATTAGTGAAAATGAAGCATCTAAAAAAATATTTCCTGCCTCTTTAGTAAAAATAATGACTGCCTATTTGGTTTTTGAGGCTATTGAAGAGGGTAAATTATCTTTTGATCAAAAAATTAAAATCTCTGCTCGTAGTAATGCCACCTCATATGTTAATCGAGTTACAACATTACATTTAAAAATTGGCGATGAGATAACAATAAAAGATGCTTTATATGGCATGATTATTAAATCTTTTAATGGTGCTGCAGTAGCATTAGCCGAAAAGATTGCTGGTAGTGAATGGGAGTTTGCTCAAATGATGAATAAAAAAGCTATAAAAATAGGTATGTATGATAGTAATTTTAGAAATGCTTCAGGATTACATGATAAGGGTCAATATACTACCGCCTATGATTTAAAAAAATTAATATTATCAATTAAAAATAAATATCCTCAATATTATAAAATTTTTGGCATGAAGGAAATAGAAATATTTGATAAAAAATTTACTAGCCATAATAATGTATTGTTAAATTACAAAGGCGCAGAAGGGATGAAGACGGGATTTACATCACTATCTGGTTTTAATTTAATTAGCTCAGCATATAAGAATGATCACAGGGTTTTTTCAATATTATTATCATGCGAATCATCCAATATGAGAAATAATGTTACAAAAAAAATGTTAGATGAGGCATTTTTTAAAATAGCAAATGATATTAAATAAAATTTAGTGAGTTTTATTTATTATATTGTTAAAATATAATTTATAAAAATAAGGGCGATATACTTATTACTATATTTGTTTATTTTTTAATGATAAGTGGTATAATTTAAGTTATAAGCCTTTTTACAATTGAAGTAGTTTAATTTTTTAGAAAATCAATTGTACAAAGGTCTCTAATATAAATTTTAATACTAGCCGGTAACAAATTTAAGTTTATAACCGATTTAATTATAGTTAATTATCTTTTTATAAGAGAATGAAAAAAAAGAAACAAAAGGAAATAAAAGTTAAAAGTTGGTATTATGATCGCTATAATATGGTTGTAATACAAAGAAATTTATTACTACTTATGGTAATATTATCTCTTTTAACCATATCTTTTTCAATGATTTTTGTTAAATATGTTACAGCCTCAAAATCTTTAGAGCCTTATGTGGTTGAAATTGAAGAAAAAACAGGAATTGCAACTGTTGTTGATACTGTTTCAGTAAAAAAATACACAGATGACAAAATAACTAAGGAATATTTTGTTAATCAATTTATCAATGCTTTTAAAAGCTACAACTCTAGAACATATAATTCTGACCGTGAATTAGTTAGATTATTATCATCATCTAAATCTGATGTTTTTAGTAGATATAAAACCGAGATGAATCCTAACAAGCTTGGCACCAGCTCCTCTCTTAATATTAAAGTTAAGTCAATTATTTTTACTTCTGATAATAATGCTCAAATTCGTACTTTACAGGAAGGTTCTATAGATTCTGAAAAAGTCGCAAAACATGAAATGATCACAATAGGATTTAAATTTTTCCCTAATATGAATTTATCTTATAAGGAGAGAATGATTAATCCATTTGGTTTCCAAATTTTAGAATATTCTTCTATTGAGGAGAAGTTAAATTATTAGTTAATGGTTATTTTTCACATTGTTTTTATAAAATTCTTACTCTTATTTTGCTTATTAATATCCGGCAATGTTTTTTCAGAAGAGGTTCCTATAACTACCGATTCTAGAATTAAAACACTAGTTTATAATGTTAATGAGATTCATCAATTAAAATTTCACTATGGTTATCAATCCTATATTGAATTTGCTGAAGATGAAAAGATAGAAACCTTATCATTAGGCGAGTCATTTTCTTGGAGATTAACACCAATGGGTCAAAGATTATTTGTTAGACCATTAGAAATATCAGCTCATACTAATATGACTGTCATTACCAATAAAAGAACTTATCATTTTGATATTAAATCTGGTGAATATAATGGCAAGGTTGATGAAGAGTTGGTTTATGTTGTAAGATTCTATTATCCCGCTATTTTAGAAAAAGTTGTTAAAACTCCAGCAATAAATACCAGGCAAGAATTACCAAAATTAAAACCAAATCCCGCTTTAATTGCAAATAAGAGCAAAAAAAATGCTAAATTTGAAGGGTTGCCCACAAAAAGAAGTATGTATGAAAGGGTTGATCATAGATATAATGAGTTATTAAAGGATAAATCAGAAAGAAATTTTGACTATAA
>JAOFKK010000006.1 GCA_028040005.1 Rickettsiales bacterium | reverse complement strand
AAGATATTTTAGAAGATTCTGTTTGAAAATAACGATATTTATGATAAAATATTACCATGATACGCCATTTTAATTTAAATTATTACAAGATAGATGTTTGATTTTATTAATAAAAATGATCCAGAAATTTCTAACTGGATGAATAAAGAGCTTGATAGACAAAAATATAAAATTGAATTAATAGCATCTGAAAATATAGTAAGTAACGCAGTATTAGAGGCTGGAGGTAGTATTTTTACTAATAAATATGCCGAAGGATATCCTAAAAAAAGATATTATGGCGGATGTGAATTTATGGATGAAATAGAGCAAATTGCTATTGATAGAATTTGTAAATTATTTGGTACAAAATTTGCTAATGTACAGCCACATTCTGGTGCTAGTGCCAATTTATCTGTTTATCATGCATTTTTACAACCAAATGATACGATTTTAGGAATGTCACTTCCTGCTGGTGGTCATTTAACGCATGGTGCACAAAGGACTCTTTCTGGCAATTGGTTTAATGCAATACAATATGGTATTAGAGAAGATAATGGTTTGATTGATTATGATCAGGCCAGAAATTTAGCTCAAAAATATAAGCCAAAAATGATTATTTGTGGTACATCCTCTTATCCTAGAATTATTGATTGGAAAAAATTTAAAGAAATTGCGGATGAGGTTGGGGCATTGCTTTTAGCTGATATTTCTCATATTTCAGGTTTGGTTACTTCGGGCTGTTACCCTTCTCCTGTTGGGTTTGCTGATATTATAACCTCCACAACCCATAAAACACTTAGAGGTCCAAGAGGTGGTGTTATTTTAACTAATGATGCAGATCTTGCTAAAAAAATAAATTCATCTGTTTTCCCAGGTGTGCAATCTGGTCCTTTAATGCATATTATTGCTGCAAAAGCTGTTGCTTTTGGTGAAGCTTTGCAACCAGAATTTAAGATATATTCTCAAAATGTGGTCAAAAATGCTAAAATTTTAGCAAAAACTTTAATTGATCGCGGTTTAAAAATTACAACTGGTGGTACGGATTGTCATTTAATGGTTGCAGATTTAACACCTTTGAAAGATTTAACCGGCAAAGAGGCAGAAAAATGCCTTGAAAGGGCTGGACTGACATGTAATAAGAATGCCATTCCAAATGATCCTCGTAGCCCATTTGTAACATCTGGACTTAGATTTGGAACTCCAGCAGGAACTACAAGGGGTTTTGGTGAGGTAGAATTTGAAAAAATTGGCCATTTAATTTGCGATGTTTTAGAGTCTTTTGTAGAAAATGACTTATCGGAGGAAAAAAACCACAAATTTGAAGAAAAGATCATATTAGAAGTTAAAGATTTATGCTTAAAATTCCCAATTTATGAGTGATGATACCCCAGAACTAGTAAGGCATCTCAGGAATTTTACTATAATTACCTTATTATTTATAGTAACATTTTTTATTTGTGGCTATGTAACTGTTTTATTGGTTGCTGTGACTATGGCTCCAACTTGGAAAATAGCCATTAGTTATTTTGCATTTCCCAATTGGGATCATATTATTACATTATGGAATGTTTTAATTCAATATTGGATTTTTTATTTAAAAAACCTTGATTACCTTGATTGGAATAGTGCCGTTCCAACAGCAACTTCATATATTTCATTTTTTGTTACTAAATTATATTCCACAACATTTATACCATATTTAGTATTATTTATTTTATTATGGAGGTTAAGGGCTCCATTAATGGATTGGAGGCCTTTTAAAAAAGCGGAATCAATTCATGGTAATGCCAAATGGGCTAATGACCGAGATATTAGTAAAATGGGTCTTAAAGCGAAGAGTGGTGTGTTGCTAGGAGAGTATAGAGGTAAATTTTTAATAGCTAATGATTATCAGCATATTCTTCTTTTTGCACCAACTGGTTCTGGTAAGGGTGTTGGCTTTGTAATTCCTAATTTATTATTTTGGCAAGATTCGGTAATTGTTCATGATATCAAGCTTGAAAATTACGAATTAACTTCTGGCTATAGAAAAAATAAATTAAATCAAAAAACTTTTCTTTGGAATCCGGCCGATCCAGATGGTATTAGTCATTGTTACAACCCAATGGATTGGATTTCTAAAAAATCTGGTAAAATGGTTGATGATGTTCAAAAAATTGCCAATTTTTTACTTCCAGAGCAAGAATTTTGGCAAAATGAAGGTCGCTCTCTTTTGGTCGGCGTTATGCTTTATTTGCTTGCCGATAATTCTAAGCCAAGTACTTTGGGAGAGGTTGTTAGAACATTAAGAAATGATGATGTTGTTTATAATTTAGCAGTAATTTTAGATACTATGGGTAAAGATATTCATCCAGTATCTTACATGAATATTGCTGCTTATTTACAAAAGCCAGATAAGGAGAGGGGTTCAGTTACTTCAACTGCCAATTCATCTTTAGAATTATGGGCGAACCCATTAATTGACAAAACAACGGCCACTAGTGACTTCAATCTAAATCATTTTAAAAAAGAGCCTCATACTTTATATATTGGCCTAACTCCTGATAATATTTCTCGTTTAAAACCATTAATGGGTATTTTTTATCAGCAAGCTGCGTCATTTTTTACTGCCAGAATGCCAAGACCAGAAGAAAAAACTGGCGTTTTAATGATGATGGATGAGTTTCCTACTTTAGGTAAGTTAGAGCAATTTCAAGCTGGTATTGCTTATTTTCGTGGTTATAGAGTAAAATTATTTTTAATTATTCAAGATACGCAGCAGCTTAAGGGTATCTATGAGGAAGCTGGCATGAATTCATTTTTATCTAACTCAACATATCGTATTACTTTTGCCGCCAATAATATGGAGACGGCAAATTTAATATCACAATTAATTGGTAATAAAACAGCAACACAAGTCTCAAGTAATAAGCCAAAATATCTTGATTTAAATCCTGGTTCTCGTAATTTACACATTTCTCATACTCAAAGGGCGCTATTATTACCCCAAGAAGTTATTCAATTACCAAGAGATGATCAGATTATTTTAATTGAATCTCAACCACCAATTAAATCTAAAAAAATTAAATATTATGCTGATAAATTTTTTAAGAAAAGATTATTACCTCAAATAGATATTCCAAAACAAGAGCCTTATATTCCAGTAAGACCAGAAAAAAGAAAGCCTTCCCAAGAAGAGGAGCAGCAAAATCAAGAAAAAATAGAGTAGGAGATATGAAGCTAGAATTAAAAAATATTAATAAATCATTCTTTATTGAAAAGAAGGAGTTAAAAATCCTAAAAAATATTAATTTATCCTTAGATTCTGGTCAAATTACAGCCTTAGTTGGTCCTTCTGGATCGGGTAAAACTACATTATTGCAAATAGCAGGATTACTTGATAACCCAACTTCCGGTAAGGTTATTTTTGGTAATAAGGATTTATCTAATAATAACGATAAAAAAAGAACAGAATTTAGAAAAAATAATATTGGTTTTATTTATCAAGATCATAATCTGCTGCCTGAATTTACTGCTATTGAGAATATTTCTCTGCCATTATTGATTCAAAATGAAGATAAAAAAATTGCATTTAAAAAATCTGAAGAAATATTAGAAAAGATTAATCTATCTGATAAGAAGGATGTTTTTCCATATGAATTATCGGGTGGTCAACAACAAAGAATTGCCATTGCTAGAGCAATAATTTCTAAACCAAAAATTCTTTTTGCTGATGAGCCAACAGGTAATTTGGATTCTAAAAATGCTGAAAATATTTTTAATATTTTTTGTGAATTTACTAAAGAATTTAATATTAATTCTTTAATAGTTACCCATAATATGGAGTTGGCAAAAAAAATGGATCGCATAATAAAAATTGAGGATGGTCAAATCAGCATCTAAAAAAGATCTTAAACAGCATTTTTCAGAATTTAAGCAGGGATTTATAAAAATTCTAATTTTTTTTATTTGTTTTTTTATTATTGGATATTATTTTTCGGATGATATTTATAATTTTTTACTACATCCCCTTGAGATTAATTCAAATATTGATCGTAGAATTATCTATACTTCACCAATTGAGGCTTTTTTATCATATTTAAAATTATCTTTTATTTTTTCTTTATTCTGTTCTTTTCCGGTCATCTTATTGCAAATTTATTTATTTCTAACTCCCGCCTTTTACAAGAAAGAAAGATCTATTATGATAGTTATTTTTCTTTTATCACCTTTATTATTTTTTATTGGCATTTGTGCTTGTTATTATGGCTTATTACCATTGGCTTTAGAATTCTTTTTAACTTTTGAAAATATTGATAGCGCAATTCCAATTATCTTAGAAGCAAGAATTAGTGAATATTTAAAATTAATCTTAAATATGCTATTTATTTTTGGGATAATATTTCAAATACCTTTATTATTTATTCTATTAATTAAATTTGATAAAATAGATAAAAATTCTCTTAAAAAATTCCGTAAATATTATATTATTTTATCTTTTATAATCGGAGCTATTTTTACCCCACCTGATATTTTTAGTCAGCTATTTGTGGCGGTAATTATGATATTATTTTATGAAATTAGCCTGATATTTATAAGAAATAAATAAAAATTTTGATCTTATGTTCATCTATTTGAGGCTATTCCTATATATATTTTTTTATTATAGGTAGGATATTATCTTTAAGATCTGGGTTTTTCATAGCAAAAGCAATATTTGCTTCAATATAGCCGGTAACATTGCCGCAGTCAAATCTTTCACCATGATATTTTTGATAATAAAATGATGATTTGGATGACATTTCTTTCATAGCGTCAGTTAGCTGAATTTCATTGCCGGCGCCGATTTTTTTCTTTTCTAGATAGTCAAAAATTTCTGGTTGCAGAATATAGCGACCATTAATTGCCAAATTTGATGGCGCATCTTTGGGATTTGGTTTTTCGACCATATCAATTATTCTATCTTCCTTGCAAGAAATAATGCCATATTTATCAGTATCATCATTTGGTATTTGTGCGACGGAAATAATATTACATTTTTCTTGTTTTTTATTATAAAAATCAATCATCCCTTTTAAAAAGGATCCAGATTCTTTTTCATAGATCATTTCGTCAGCTAAAATCACGATGAAAGGCTCATTCTTAACAAAATTACGAGCGCACCAAATTGAATGACCCAAGCCCAATGGCGCTCCCTGGCGAATGAAAGAAATTGCTCCTGGCTCGGATGGTAACCAATTAGATACTGATTTTAATTCTTGGTTTTTCCTTTTTTGGTCAAGATTATCTTCTAATTCATAGGATTTATCAAAATGATTATTAATGATATTTTTATTACGACCCGTTATAAAGATAAATCTTTCAACTCCTGCTTCTTTAGCTTCTTCAAAAGCATATTGAATGATTGGTTTATTAGCAACTGGCAGCATTTCTTTGGGCATAGATTTGGTTGCGGGTAAAAATCTAGTTCCAAAGCCGCCAACAGGAAAAATTGCAGTTTTAATAGTCATATTTTAAATTATTGGATAATTTCGTGGATTAAATAATTGATAATGCCACCATTCCTTACTATAAAAATCCCAACCAGAAGATATCATAATAGATAATAATATTAAACGATTTTTTTGGGCTTTAATTGATATTTGACTTGAACCATGATGAGCTTTAGGACTAAAATCATCAAAAGGAGTTCCCATTTCTAGTTCTTGACTATTTTGGTCAATCAAAGTTAGGTCAATAGCTATAGCACGACAATGCGGTACGGCGCCAGTTGCAGGGTTGGAGACATAATCTCCTGGGAATTTATCATATAAATATTGCTGAAACTTAATTGGTCGATAAGAATCAAATATTTTAATTTTATAACCCTTATCTTTTGCTAATTTAATTGCTATTTGTAATTTATTGGCAGCTTCTTCATGTAAGAAATTATATTCTTTATCATAAATAAAATCATTTGTGATATTATTTTTAGAAAAATATCTAGAATCTAATATAATATCAAAATTTTCCTGAATAATTGGAATTAGATTCTTCATAATATATTCATTGCTGTAATTATCATGTATTTTTCTTCTAAATTGATTTCTGTTACAATTTCATTATTAAAGGGCAATATATTCATCTGATTATTGTAATTATCATCAGTAAAATCAACTTCAAATAAATCTCCTGCACCAAAATTCATAATATTTTTAACTATTGCAATTTTTTTACCTTCTATATTTTTAACATCTATTCCAATTAAATCATGATAATAAAATTGATCATTGGATAATATTTTTAATTCTTTTTGATCTATAAAAAGTTTGGTATTTTTTATCTCCTCAGCCTTATTGCGATCATTAATGTCATTTATTTTTGCTATATAAATATTTTGTTTTACACTTCTAAGTAATTTTATTTTGAAATTTTTATTATCTTTTGTAAAAATTGAATTATATTTTTCTAAATCGGAAGGATTTTCTAAATAGCTAATTAATTTTACTTGGCCTTTTATTCCGTGTGGGGAGGTAATTTTTGCAATTAAGATCTGCATATTATAATGAAACAATTATTAATTTTTATAATTATAATAAATTTATCCGCTTGTGGTTATTTATATAATCATGATCAGGATAAGACCTATATTAGAATCGTTGATTCTAAGGGTAAACCAAAAAAAGTAAAAACTTTTACTCCACAATTAAATATTCAATATTTAACTGATCAAAAAAGGGATCAATCATATGAGGAGTCAAATTATCAGATTAACTCTCAAACATCAAATTCTATCATTGCTGCTCAAGATATACCCGCCATTAATAAAATAAAAAATAACCCAATTAACAATAATTTGTTAAATAGCGACCAATCGCCATTAAGATCACCAAAAACATCAAATATAGCGCAAGAAAAACCAGAATCTGCTGCAATAATATATGATTTAAATAATGATAGGATTAATAAAAAAGACTCAGTAATAGCAAAAATTGAACAAAAAAAATCTGTAAAAAAAGAACGCACAAAGAAAAAAATTAAAAGAGGTGATTTATTAATCCAAATTGCATCCTTTAGCAATAAAATGAAGGCAATCAAAGCTCAAAAGCAAAAAAAACTTATTAATAGTAGGGTTTTATCGGTTAAGATAGGTAAAAAAACCTATCATAAATTAGTCATAGGGCCTTTTAAAAATAAAAAAGATGGTAATAAAAAATTACAAAATTTAAAGAAGTCCGGCTATAAAGACGCTTTTTATTACAAATTTAAATAATGGATAGGAGCCTTATTAAAAAAACATTTTTGGATAATTATTTTAAATCATCTTATAAAATTAACTCAATTCCAGGTGATTGCTCACCTCGTACTTATGATAGAATTTTTCATAAGGGTAATCATTTTATTTTAATGAACGCTCCTATAGATCTTATTAATTTAGATCCTTTTATTAAGATTGATAATTTTTTGAGAGATAATGATTTTTTGGCACCGAAAATCTATCAAATAGATCAAAAGAACGGATTTTTATTATCGGAAGATTTTGGCAATAATAGTTTTAATCATATTTTATCCAAATATCATGGTAATGATTTAATTATAAATGAAAGTAACATTTATAAATATGCGACTGATTTATTAATTAAACTTCATAAAATTAACTTGGATCATATTGATCTTCCTGAATATAATAATGATTTATTATTACAAGAATTACAAATTTTTATCGATTATTATTTAAAATTAATCAAAAAACATAATTTATCTTACCTTGAAACAGAAGATTTTAAAAATATCTGGTTAGAAATTTTTGATAATTTATCTGATGATAGATTTTTAGTATTAAGAGATTATCACGCAGATAATCTGTTTTTTCTTGATAATAACAAAGATCATAAAAAAATAGGTTTAATTGATTTTCAGGATGCTGTTTTGGGTTCTAGGGCTTATGATATGGTATCATTTTTGCAAGATGCCAGACGCGATGTATCAAAAGATATACAAAAGAATATGATTGATTGTTATATAAAAGAAAGCAATATTGATGATCAGCAATTTATAATGGATTATAATATTTTATCTTTACAGAGAAATATTAAAATATTAGGTGTTTTTGCAAGACAAGGATTGGAACATAATAACATAAAATATCTTAATTTGATAGATAGGGTAATGGAATATATATTACCTATTTTAGATCAAAAGAATATTTTTAATAATCTTAAATTATTTTTAAAATGGCAATAGATTTAGATAAAATCAATCCTCTATATAGTGACAATTTATTGACTACAATAGCTTCTGAATTACAAAAAGAGAAGCAAGATATAGAGGAATTATCTGATATTTTACAACAATTAATCGGCGAGTTTCAGGGGTCTTCAAAATCTGATATTTCTAATTCCGTGAAATTAAAGTTAAAATTAAAAAATATAGACAGAAATTATGGTAATATATTTTTTACTTTAATTAAATTATCAATGAATGGTTCTAAAAATGGATCATTTATTACCTTAGATTATGATAAAATATATTATTTTGCCAATTCAGAGCAAATTCATGATTTAAATTTATCCTATACCAATATTCTTAAAGCTCGTGGTGATAATGGTGAATTTACTGAAAAAGAATTTGAGAGTTTCATTATTAAATGTTCAAATATAGTTAATGAGATTGTCTCTGTAATTATTATTAGACCAAATTCCGATTTATTAATTAAGGCAGTTGATATTATGGATATAGAAGATATATCTTAAAATTTACATAATCCCATCCCAAATTTTCTTAAGATTTGACAAGAGCCTATTTTTATGATATAATAGTTATTAGTAAGTAATAGCAATTAATTAAGAAAATATGACAAAACCAAGAGAATCGTATAATACACAAGGTGTAACAAAAGTGTTAACAACACAACAACAAAGAGATAGAGCTTTTGCTGCAGAAGCGGCGGCGGCAGGAGCGGGAGCGGTAGCATTGGGGGTCTGCACTGCCACCACATGGGCAGCAGGGTCAGCAACTTTTGCAGCAGGGCTCTCGTTATCATCTAGTGTAGTTATAGTTGTTGCTGTTGTTGGTGCTGTAGCAGGATCAAAAATATATGATGGATCGCCTGAGGGCTTATTAGATCAAGCTTCAGAGTATGTAAGTGGTATTTCACATGGCGTTCGTAATATGGGTGATCTGCCGGGTTTTTCAAGAGTGACGCAGAGTTACTTGGAAGGAGTACCATCAGCAAAAAATATAGCAGTAGAGGGTGTAAAATATTTATTAGGATCCTGCCTCGGAGGAAGAGAGGGGGGTAAATGCTAAAAATCTAATTTATTATAATATTCTGGTGGGGTGATATTGGCAATTCTGTCCTTTAAAATTCCACCAAAGCTTTGATGTGATTTAACCAAAACATACCAAGATTTAACCATTGGATAGTTACGCCAATTAATATAGCCAAAATAATCAAGTACCGAAATATGGGCGGCAGCAGCAAAATCGGCAATAGTAATGCGATCAGCTGCTAAATACTGCCTTCCTTCGGTTAAAAATTCAATATAATTAAGGTGAGTTGTAAGATTTTCGGAAGCGGTATTTAAAATATAAGATTCGGGTGATGCTGATTTTTTATTTAAGAATTTTTTAAAATATTTTTCATAAATAATATATTTACTAACATCATTAAAGAATTTTTCATCAAACCATGATTGAATTCTTCTAGCTTCGGATTTTTCATCAATATTTTGACCAATTAATGAATTATTTTGACCATATTTTTCTTCCAAATATTCGGTTATGACATAGCTTCCACAAATTGCCTTACCATGATCATCCAATAAAACAGGCACTGTAAGAGCTGGATTTAAGGCGATAAATTCTCTTCTTCTTTCCCAAAAATTCTCTTTTATTAGTTCAAAATTAATATCTCTTGCTGCTAAGCAAATCCTAACTTTACGAGAGAAGGGGCATAATATTTGATGATATAATTTATACATAATTAAAAAAAATTTTTATAATGTTGGGGTAATTTATAAGGTTTGATGATTATTAAATCAAATCTCATATTATATTTGCCATAATATTTTTTTCTAGAATAAAAAATATTCATTGATCTTTTAATTCTATTTATTTGATTTTTTGTTAAAATTTCTTCCAATAAATAATCTTTTTTTCTGGCCTTAACTTCAATTGCTATTATATTATTATTTTTAATAGCAATAATGTCAATTTCACCCAATTTATTGCGGTAATTTCTCGCTATAATCCGATAAAATTTTAATTTTAAATAAATAGTAGCAATAAATTCAGCTAATATTCCAAATTTTCTATTTTTAATTTTTGACACCTAGAATAAAAATTCCATTTTTATTAGCATATTCGGTAACCTCCTTTTTATTAATAATTAGGCAAGATCCAGCTTCAAGGGCAGCGCCAGCAAAGTTATTTTGAACTAGATTTTTGACTGTTTTAATGCCAAAGGCAGGCAGGTCAACTTTTTTATTTTGGTTTTTTTTCTTCATTTTGACCAAAATTGGCTTAGAACCGCCTTCTAATTGGATTTTTTTTGATCTTTTAATTAATTCATCAGTTCCTTCTAAGGCTTCGATTGCTACGATTAATTTTTGTTGTATAATAATTGATTGCCCCAAATCTAAATCGGAAGTAGTTTGAAGGGCATTTTTACCAATTTCTATATCCTTAAGATAATTCTTATCAGCTTTAATTTTGCCTAAAATACCTTTTTCTATTAATAAATCATCGATAATTTCGTCAATTCCAATAATTTTTAAACCTTTCTTTTCAAAAAAATCAATAATGGTTGAAAGTAAATTATCATCACCAAATAATTTTTGTTTTAAAATTTTAGAAAGCAAAATCATACCCATTTTGTCAAATTTTAAAGCAGCAAGAGATGGCTTTTTAACTGCGCCAACCATTACAATTTTAGAAATTTTTGCTTCCTTAGTAAATTGTAAAAAAGCACCAATATGACCAAAAGGAAATATTTGATGAGGATAATTTTTTATTTCATCATCATAATCCTGATCGGCAATTAATGCTAATTTAAAATTTTTCTTCTCTGATTGTAGTTTTTTGATAGCCATTTTTGGCAAGTCACCCTTACCAGCTATAATACATATTGTCATAAATTTTAAATAGTTTATGACCCAATTTTTCCATAATTTAAAATAAATAGCAATTCTATAAAAATTTTTCTTGATAAATCTCTTGAAAATATTATTATGGGAGAAAATCAATTTAATTTCATTTATGATTAAGGAAGAAAATAAAATTTTTACCAATCTTTTAGGCAATAATTCGCCAGATTTAACAGCTGCAAAAGCCAGAGGTGATTGGAAGGATACTAGTAATTTTTTAGAAAAAGGCTCCGAATGGCTAATTGAACAAGTCAAAGCATCTGGCCTTAGGGGTCGTGGTGGTGCAGGTTTTGCTACTGGTTTAAAATGGTCTTTTGCGCCAAAAAAGGTTGAAAAGCCCCATTATTTGGTAATTAATGCTGACGAGTCTGAGCCTGGTACTTGTAAGGATCGCGATATTTTGCGTTATGAGCCTCACAAATTAATTGAAGGCATTATTTATGGCTGTCGCGCTATCAATTCTAACACTTGTTATGTTTATATTAGGGGTGAATATTATAATGAGGCAGTTGCCTTGCAAAAAGCAATTGATGAAGCCTATGATGATAAATTAATCGGTAAAGATTCAACCCTTGGTTGGGATGTTGATATTTATATTCATCGTGGCGCTGGCGCTTATATTTGTGGTGAAGAAACTGCTCTTTTAGAATCAATTGAAGGTAATAAGGGTCAACCTCGTTTAAAGCCACCTTTTCCTGCTTTGGTTGGTCTTTATGGTTGCCCAACTATCGTTAATAATGTTGAGTCAGTTGCTGTTGTACCAACAATTTTACGCCGTGGTGCCGATTGGTTTGCCTCTATTGGTCCAAAAAATAACACAGGAACCAAGATCTTTTGTGTTTCGGGCCATGTTAATAGCCCTTGTAATGTTGAGGAAGAAATGGGTATTCCACTTCGTACTTTAATTGATGAATATTGTGGTGGTGTAATTGGCGGTTGGGATAATCTTTTAGCGGTAATTCCGGGTGGATCTTCAGTACCATTAATTCCAAAAGATATTTGCGATAATATTAATCTTGATTTTGACTCATTAAAAGCGGTTGGTTCTGGCCTTGGTACAGCAGGTATTATTGTTATGAATAAATCAACTGATATTATTGAAGCAATTGCCAGACTTTCTCACTTTTATAAGCATGAATCTTGTGGTCAATGCACGCCTTGCCGTGAAGGTACTGGCTGGTTGGAGCGCATTATGTATCGCTTTGTAAGGGGTAATGCTAAAGTGGAAGAAATTGACAAATTATATGATTTGACCAAACAAATTGAAGGTCACACAATTTGCGCTCTTGGTGATGCTGCTGCTTGGCCAATTCAGGGCTTGATCAAACATTTTAGGGGTGAGATTGAAGATAGAATTGCAAATTATAGGGAAAATTAATTTTCGGGAAGATAATTTATTAATTCATTACCCATGTTCTCATATAAATTTCTTGGTATTAATCAAATAAGGCCAGAAAAAACCCTCCTTTTGCATCAAATTCATAGTAATAAAATATTAACTCTGGATCAAAATGACAAAATACCACAAAATGACCAAATTAAAGCCGATGCCATTATCACCAATCAAAAGAACCTTATAATTGGCGTAAAAACAGCAGATTGTGTACCAATTTTACTATTTTCATCAACAAATAATGCTATTATTGCAGCAATTCATGCTGGTTGGCGTGGTGCTAAGGATAATATTATTAAAAATGCGGTTGAAAAAATGCAAAAATTAGGTGCTAATATTAAAAATATTGAGTGCTTTATTGGCCCCTGCATTAGGCAAGAATCTTATCAAATATCAGCCGAATTTTATGATAATTTTATGGCTGAAGATCAGAATTTTAAGAAATTCTTTATTAAAGATCGGTCAAAATCAGGATATTTCCTCTTTAATTTACCAGATTTTGTTAAAGAAAAGCTAAAAATAGCAGGAATTACAAAAATAAATGATGAATTTATTGACACTTATCCCTCAAAATACTATAATAGCTATCGTTCCTTTTGTCATGGTAAAAAAGATAATGGTAGAAATATTTCATATATAAAATTAGATTAATTATGCCAAGAGAAGGCAAAAAAAAAGAAACAATATTAGACATATTAGCTAAACTTGAGCTAGATAAATTAACGGTCATTAAGGAAAATATTGATAATGCTCGAACAGAAACAGTAGGAGGGGGTATAAAGATTACAATGAGTAATAAATCTTCATTCACAATTCCTGTTGGAGAGTTAGTTGCGGTTAAAAAATTTCTTAGAGTTAAAATTAATTCCCTACAAGAAGTACCATCAGATAGTGATGAAGATGATATTCCATTAATACCAGAACAGATACAAAAGATAATAGAAGATAGGCAAAGATATAAAGCTAATGCTGATCCGGGTCGACCACCGCCAATGCCATCCAAAAAACCTAGCGCACCAAGTAGCACCAGCAGGCCCTCTAATAAAATGTCACTATAATATATGAATCACATCCATCAAATCCTTATAAATAAAATATCTTCCAAACAATCGCAAATTTCTGATTGGTTTGCTGAGAAATTACAAAATGCTAATTTGCATTTTTATAATTCGGTGGATATTCGTCATTTTGGCCATAAGATTGCGCCGGTAGATAATAATTGCTTTCCTGCTGGTTTTAATCATTTATCTAATGATTCTAGAAAAATTGCCACCATTAAAGCTAAATCATATTTAAATAATAATTTTCCAAAAGCACAAAAAATTCTTATTCTTGCTGAAGCCCATACCAAAAATTTACGATATTTAGAAAATATTTTATCATTACAAAATATTATCCAAAATGCTGGATTTGAAGTACAAATTGCTAATCTCAATATTGAAATTACTGATATTTTAGAAATTGATCTTGCAAATAATCAAAAAATTAAAATCAATAAATTAATCCGCAAAAATGATCGCATTACAACTTTAAATGGCTTTGATCCGGATTTAATTATTTCTAATAATGATTTTACTGATGGTATTGCTGATATTTTAAGCAATATTGAGCAAAAAATTATTCCAAACCCTAATTTTGGTTGGTTTGTGCGTTCAAAATCGGAACATTTTAAGCAATATAATTTATTGGCTACAGAATTTGCCAATTTGATTGATATTGATCCATGGTTAATTTCTACCAAATTTAATGTTGCAAAAGGACTTAATTTTAAACAGCAAATTGGTATTGATGATTTGGTTATTAAAACGGCCGATATTTTAAAAGAATTACAAGAAAAATATCAACAATATAATATAAATTCTAATCCCTATTGCTTTATTAAGGCCGATAATGGCACTTATGGTATGGCAATTATGACTGTTAGTTCGGCTGATGAATTGGTGGCGCTTAATAAAAAAAACCGCAATAAGATGAATATGCTCAAAGGTAATGTGCAAAATCATCAAGTTATTATTCAAGAAGGCGTGCCTACTATTGATAAAATTAAGAATTTTAATGCTGAACCAATGATTTATATGGTTGGTGGTGAGGTTGTTGGTAATTTATTTCGTTATAATCAGGCCCGTGATGAAAAAAACAATCTTAATTCTGGCACTATGGAATTTAGTGATTTAAATATTTTAAATGATAGTGATATTAATCTTGGTGCTGCAAGGCAGGAGGTTGTTAAAATTTACGACATAATTGCAAGAATTTCTGCCCTTGCTGCTACTATGGAAAAATATTAATTTTAATTAATTGTCAAATGTCAAAAAAGAATAATTATCATATTTCAATTATTTTATTACATTGGATAATGGCATTATCAATATTTTTAATGCTTATTAGTGGCGTTGTTATTGAGTATTTTCCTATTGAAAAATCATTAAAATTTGATCTTTATCAATATCATAAATCTCTTGGAGTTTTATTATTAATTGCTCTTTTTATCCGTATTTTTTGCCGTATAGTTACTTATTTACCGCCATTACCCAGTAAATTTTCAAAATTGGAGGTTAAATTGGCCAAATTGGGGCATTATCTTTTATATTTCTTGATATTTATTATGGTTTTTTCAGGCTGGTTTATTGTTTCTACTAGCTCTTATGGCTTACCTACCATTGTTTTTGGATTATTTGAATGGCCTCATATTCCAAATTTAATAGGAGAAAGAAAATTACATAAATTAGCAGAATTAATACATTTAATTGGTGCAATTTGCTTATTTTTGGCTATTATTGGTCATGTTGCAGCGGTAATTAAGCATAAAATTAAAGATAAAGAAAATTTATTAAAAAGAATATGGTTTTCAAAATAACATGTTAAAAATTATTAAAATTTATATAAGTTTTATTATTTTTAATATAATTCTTATCAATAATTCCTATTCTGCAAATTATGTAATTAATCAGGAAAAAAGCATTATTGATTTTTCTGGCATTCATGCTGGTAATAAATTTACTGGTAATATTGGTAAATATCAGGCCAAAATTGATTTTGATCAAAATAATCTTAAAAATAGTCAAATTGAGGTAATTTTTGATATGGCCAATTTTAAGACAGGCAATGATATGTATGATGGCACTTTGCCAACTAAGGATTGGTTTGACATTAAAAACCACCCCAAATCCTATTTTAAATCAAAGAAAATAATTAAAAAAAATGCTAATTATTATATTATTGGCGATTTAACAATAAAAAATATCACAAAAGAGGTTAAATTTGATTTTGATTTAAAGAATATTGAAAAAAATTCAGTTTCTGTAAAATCTAATTTTAATATTAATCGTTTAGATTATAATATTGGAATAGAATCTGACCCCGATGGTCAATGGGTTGATTTAAAAATTAATATTAATCTTAATTTAATCGCTAAGAGTGAGTAAAAAATCTCTTTATATCTATGGATCAACTGGTTCAATTGGCCAAAATGCTTTGGAAGTAATTCGTCAAAATCATGATTTATATTCTGTTGATGCCTTGATTGCTGGCAATAATTATCAAGCATTAATTTTGCAGGCCAAGGAATTTAATCCCAAATATATTGGCATTTCTAATAAGGAGCATTATCAAACCTTAAAAAAGGAACTGCCAAATTGTCATATTATTGCTGGTGAGGAAGAGATTAATAATTTAGCTCAAAATAAATGTGATTTATTTCTTTCGGCAATTGTGGGTATTAAGGCATTAATTCCAACTCTTAACGCTATTAAGGCGGGATCAAATATTGCCATTGCTAATAAGGAATGCTTGGTATCAGCCGGAGAGATTATTATGAAGGAGGTTAAAAAAAACAATGTTAATTTAATTCCAATTGACTCGGAGCATAATGCAATTTATCAAATTTTTGAATATGATAATCTTGATTTAATAGATCATATTACTTTAACTGCTTCTGGCGGGCCTTTTTTAGATAAATCTTTAGAAGAATTGAAAAATGTTACTATTAAACAGGCAATTAATCATCCTAATTGGTCAATGGGTCAAAAAATTTCAATTGATTCAGCAACTATGATGAATAAGGGTTTGGAAGTTATTGAGGCTGCTATGTTATTTCCTGTTAATAATGATCAAATTAATGTTTTAATTCATCCTGAATCTATTATTCATGGCCTTGTTTCTTATTGCGATGGTGCAACTTTAGCCATGATGAATCCTCCTGATATGAAGGTTCCAATATCTTATGCTTTAAAAATTAATCAAAGATTAAAAATTAAATATCCTCAATTAAATTTATCTGATATTGCTAGATTAAATTTTTCCAAACCAGATATTGTAAGATTTAAAGCGCTGAAATTAGCATTTGATACATTAAAGGAAGGTGGTAATAAATTACCAATTTTAAATGCTGCAAATGAATTGGCGGTAGGTAAATTTTTAAAAGAAGAAATTAAATTTTTAGATATTATTGATTTGGTGGAGGATATTTTAAATAAATTTTCTTATCAAAAGATTGATTCTCTGGATGATATTTTATATTATGATAGAAAAGTTAGGGAATTAAATTGATCATCATGAAAAAAATCATATTATTATTTATTTTATTTTTTACAAATATAGCTATGGCAATTGAAATCAGCCCTTATAATGTTGTGGAAAAAATTTCTGATGAGGTTGAAATTAGGCAATATAAAAAAATAATTTTAGCAACCGCAAATATTGATTTAGATGAGGATGGTGATTCGGCTTTTAGATCTCTTTTTAAATTTATTTCTGGTCAAAATGATAAAAAGCAAGAAATTAAAATGACTGCCCCTGTTTTTCGTGAAGAAATTGACGGTAATATGAATATGTCATTTGTAATGCCTGATAAATTTGATGAAAATAACTTGCCAAATCCTAATAATCCTAAAATTAAAATTAATTTTATAAAGGATCAAAAATTTATTGTTATTAGATTTTCTGGCTTTGCAAGTGATGATAATTTTGATGAAAAGCAAGAAATTTTAGAAAAAATTATTGCTAAAAAAAATCTTAAAGCCGATCTTCAAACTCCAATTAGGGCTTATTATAATCGCCCTTGGACATTACCATTTTTAAAAAGAAATGAATTATTATTTAAATTAAAGTAAGTATAAATGACTAATCCAGATTATCTTGAAATTGCGGGGAAAAAATTTAATTCTAGATTACTAGTTGGTACTGGTAAATATAAGGACTTACCAGAAACAAAATCAGCAATTGAAGCTAGCGGTGCCGAAATTGTAACGGTGGCGGTAAGAAGGGTAAATATTGAAAAGAAGGATGAGCCAATGTTGCAAGATTTTGTTGATCCTGCTAAATTTACTTATTTACCTAATACTGCAGGCTGTTTTACTGCTAAGGATGCAATTCGTACTTTAAAATTAGCAAAAGTTATTGGTGGTTGGAATTTGGTTAAATTGGAAGTTTTATCAAATGATAATATTTTATATCCAAAAATTACCGAGACTTTGCAAGCGGCAGAATTATTAGTATCAGAAGGTTTTGATGTGATGGTTTATACTAATGATGATCCAGTTGTAGCTAAAGAATTAGAAGATATTGGTTGCGTGGCCGTTATGCCACTTGGCGCTCCTATTGGTTCTGGTCTTGGAATTCAAAATCGCCTTAATATTGAAATTATTCTTTCTAATGCCAAAGTTCCAATTTTAGTTGATGCTGGCGTTGGTACGGCGTCTGATGCATCGCTTGCTATGGAAATGGGCTGCGATGGTGTTTTAATGAATAGCGCTATTGCTCATGCCAAAGACCCAATTAGAATGGCAAAAGCTATGAAATTAGCAATTGAAAGTGGTCGCGAGGCCTTTCTTGCTGGCAGAATGCCTAGAAAAAAATATGGCGAAAGATCTAGCCCATTAGAAAATAAAATTTCAGCAATTTCTAATTAATTTTCTTATTATGTTTGGTGTTGATAAAAATAAAATAATAGATGAAAAAAGCATAATAATTAATAAATTCCAATATGATGCTAAAATTGGTAAATATTATAATATCTTTGTTTTAAATATAATTTTAAACATCTTAACTTTAGCGATTTATAATTTTTGGGGCAGGGTAAGATTTCGTAAATATTCTGCTTCTAGCCTTTCTTTTCTTGATAATAAATTTGAATATATTGGCACGGGTAGTCAGCTATTGAGGGGTTTTATTAAGGGGGTTGTTAGTATATTGATATTGTTTTTTATATTATATATTCTGACCGAATCTTTAAATGAATTTCCTATATTATTAATTTCTGCTTATTGCTTTATTTTTGTCGTTATTTGTCCCTCTATATTTTTTATTATTTTATATAAAGTTAGGGCTTATCGTTATTCTTGTCTTCAGTGGCAGGGAGTTAAGGCAAGCTTAATCGGCTCTGCCAGAAAATATGCCGCTTTAAATATGCGTTACATTATATTAAATATTATAACTTTGGGATATTCCATTCCTTATCACAATGTTAAATCCTATAGTTTTATGACTAATAATTCATTTTTTGGTAATGCTAATATTAAATTTGTTGGCAGAGGTGGTGATTTGGTTTGGGTTAACATAATTACTTTATTAACATTTATCCCCACTTTTGGTCTATCTAGATTTTGGTATAAGGCGGCCAAAATGCGCTATTTATTATCTTGTACTCATATTGCAAATGCTCATTTTGATTGCAAATATACGGGTGGGAAATTATTGCAATTATTTTCAATAAATATATTAATATTGGTTTGTAGTTTAGGATTTGCTCTTCCGGTTGTGATTTGGAGAAATCTTGATTTTATGGCGCAAAATATTACAATTATTGGTGGAATTAACATTAATAAAATTACCCAATTTAATAATTATAAATCTAACGTTGCTGCCAAAGGGATAGATGATATTTTTAAGAAACCTTTGGAAGGGCTATTGTGAATCTAAAATTTTCTTTGATATTTTTTCATTTTTTAAATCTGCAATATTCATTTGCCTTAAGTAAATTGGGATTCTTACCACATTCTATTGGAAAACTAAAATTTAATAACATATATGATCAAAATTAGAAATTTATCAATATCATTTGCAGGGCAAGATATTTTTGAAGATGTAAATATAGTCTGTAATCGTGGTGATAAAATTGGTTTTATTGGGCGTAATGGTAGTGGTAAAAGTACCTTTCTTAAATTAATTTTAGGTAAATTAGAGCCGGATGATGGCGAGGTTCTTATTCCTAATGGTTATCAAATTGGACATTTGGAGCAGCATATTCAATTTAACCATAATTCGGTAATTGATGAAGTTTGCAGTATTTTGCCTGAAGAAAGAGAATATGAAGGCTGGAAAGGTGAAGAAATTTTAATGGGCCTAGGATTTAGCGAAGAGGATATGATCAAAGATCCAAAGGAATTTTCTGGCGGTTATCAGGTAAAGATTAATCTTGCTAAATTACTTTTGACCGAGCCAAATATGCTACTTCTTGATGAGCCGACCAATTATCTTGATATTCATTCAGTTATATGGCTTAAAAAATTCTTACAAGATTGGGATGGTGAGTTAATTTTGGTTACTCATGATCGTGGTTTTATGGATGAAATTATTAATCAAACCTTAAATATCCATCGTGGTATTTTTAGAAAAACCCCAGGTAATACTCGTAATGTGATGGAAAAAATTGCCCTTGAGGAAGAAATTTACGAAAAAACCAGGGTTAATGAAGATAAAAAAAGGAAAAAAACCGAAGAATGGATTAGTCGTTTTGGCGCCAAAGCTAGCATGGCTAGTAGAGCTCAATCCAAAGTTAAAATGCTTGAAAAGCAAGGTGTAAAAGAAAAATTATCCGATATTTCTAGTCTAGAATTTAAATTTAACTATCTAGATAATAATGTTAAGGGTAATTTAATTGAAACTAAAAATCTTAATTTTGGTTATGATGAGGATAATATTTTAATCAAAAAATTATCTTTTAAATTAACGGCGGAAGATAAAATTTGTATTATTGGTAAAAATGGTAAGGGTAAGTCAACTTTGCTTAAATTAATCACTAATAATTTAAAACCTATTGCAGGCTCTGTTCAATCACATAGTAAGACTGAAATTGGATATTTTGGCCAAATGAATATTGACCGACTTAGTCCAAATAATAGTATTTATGAGGAATTGCAAGAATATGTACCGCAAATGGCGCAAAGCAATGTCCGTCGTGTTTGTGGTAATATGATGTTTAGTGGCACCTTATCAAATAAAAAAGTTTCCGTCCTATCTGGTGGTGAAAAAAGCCGAGTGATGTTGGGTAAAATTCTTCTTAAACCGGCTAATTTATTACTTCTTGATGAACCAACTAATCACTTGGATATGGATTCTTGTGAATCATTATTACAAGCTATTAAAAATTTTGAAGGCGCAGTTTTAATGGTTACTCATGATGAATATTTTTTACGCGAAGTAGCTAATAAATTAATAATTTTTGATAATGATAAAGTAACCCTTTTTGAAGGATCTTATGATGAATTCTTAAAGAAAATTGGCTGGGACAATTAATATTATTTTTTATCTTTAAGGAAATATCGGCTATCATTATTGTA
>JAOFKK010000059.1 GCA_028040005.1 Rickettsiales bacterium | reverse complement strand
ATGACAATATTTGGTTTCAAGGGGAGTTTTGGAGCGGATCTGTGAGAAACTCCCCTTGAAGATAAATTTTATTGAAAATAAAATTTATCGTAACATAGGGGAGTCAAAAAGTAATTTATTGCTTTTTGGTGGGGTACGGGATGCTTCAACATATAAAATGCCAATCAATCTACCTCCTATCGCAACATAAAAAAACTAATCAAGTTACCTCCTGTAACAACACATCAAAAACCATCAGTTACCTTTAAATCTTGAAATAAAATTAATTTTTTTAATATCTTCTAATATAGCATAAGAGCAGGGTACCCAAATTATTGTTAGAATCGTTCCCGAGCTCAAACCCCATAAAAGTGATAATGTCATTGGTGATAATATGGGATCATAGCCACCTAAACCGTAAGCAGTGGGAAAAAGACCTGCAATAGTTGTAAAAGAAGTTATGGTAACTGATCTTAATCTCATAGATGAGGCATAGGATAGAATTTCTGATAATTTTTTATCAGGAAATTCCTCTCTTAATTGATTAATATAGCTAACTAAAATAATTCCTGAATTAACAATAATGCCACTAAGGCCAATAATACCAATCATAGCCATAAATGATAATGGCTTATCATGTAAATAAAAGGCAATAGAAAAACCAAAAAATCCAAGCGGTACAGTAGAAAGGATAATTAATGGTTTAAAATAACTTCTAAATAATAATACCAGCATAGCAAAAATTAAAATTAAAGATAGTTGAAAGGCGACAAATAGACTTTGTAAAGATTCATTTGTACTTTCTTCAACCCCTGCAAATTTAACTGTAATACCAGGAAATTGATTTTTATATTTTTCAAAAGATTCTCGCACCAGCTGATTAGCTTCTGTTGGGGTAATAATATCTTCATCAACATCGCCAATTAGAGTTTTTGATCTTTGATTGTCAAATCTTTTAATAAAGGCGCTGCCAGTTCTTTTTTCAAAATTAGCTAAATCCTTAAGTAGAATAAGATTTTGATTTTGATCAAAAATAATAATATTTTTTAAATCTTCTAAAGAGCTTCTTTTTTGATCATTAAATCTAATAAAAAGATTAACCTCTTCATTATTTAAAGTAACATCTGATATAATTTGTCCAGCAATGGCCGTTCTAACAGCATTAGAAATATCAGAAATATTTAAATTTAAGCGATTTATCTTTTCATAATCAAAATTAATAAAAACCTCATCTTCACCAGTTACATCATCATTAGAAAGGTTGGATATTCCTTTAATATCTTTAACATCATTAATAATCATAGAAATCATTTGATCAATATCTTTTAAGATATTTGATTGAATAACTGCTTCAATATCATTGCCAATTGGTGGGCCATTAACTGCTGATTCAAAAGTTATTTCTTCAAATTCACTAAAGTCAATTTCTTTTAATTTAGAAATTATAACAGATGGTGCAATGTTAAATTCAGTATAATCATTAACATCAATTGACATGTAAGCGACATTTTCTCCGCGAGAATATTTTGGTAAATGCTCCTTAAAATCTGAGATACCAGCAAATCCAGTAATAACATCAATATTATCTTCTAATTTATCCAAAATTTTAATCGCAGCTTCTTTGAGTAATTGATTGGTATTTTCGATCTTATTATTTTTATCTAATTTAACTCTGATTGTGTAATTATTAACTTGCTCATTAGGAAATAAAATAAACCTATTTTGACCAAGAAAGAAAAAGGAAGTAAAAATAACAATCAAAAAAGATAATAGCATTAAATAGCGATATTTAATTAAGATAAAAATCATTTTCTCAAATCCTATTTCAAATTTTGTAAACCAATCTGTTTCTTTAATTTTATGATTAACCTTATTTTTAATTGAAGCTAATCTTGCTGGCAAAAGCCAAAAAGACTCAATTAGTGATAAAAATAATGCCAAAGATACAACAATTGGAATCCATTTAATAAATTGACCCATAATGCCTTTAGTAATTAACATTGGCAAAAAAGCGGCAATAGTTGTAAAAATAGTAATAGAAATTGGGAAAGCTAAATTTTTGATAGGAAGCAATGCTGCATCACGGGGATTATATCCTTTACGATAATATTTGGCGAATTTTTCACTAACAATTACACTATCATCAACTAACATCCCCAAAACAATTACTAAAGATAAAATTGTTATAGTATTTAAAGTTAAGTTAAAAAATAACATAAAGCCAATAATTGCTGAAATAATAATTGGTAAGGAAATAGAAGAATAAATGGCAACACGAAATGGCAAAAAGACAAAGAGAGATAATAACACAATAATTAAGCCAATTGCAGCATTAGAAGTTAAAATATTTAATCTTTTATCAACTTCTAAAGATTCATCATAGGCAATTTGTAAGTTAATTTTTGGATATTGTTCTTTATAAATAAGGGTTTTTTGTTTAATTTGTTCTATTAATTTTAAAATATCAGCGCCTGATTTTTTATAAATATCCAGCAATGTTGCATCATTGCCATTAACATTTGTAATAACGTCAATTTCTTCTTCTGAGTCAGTAATTTTAGCCAAATCTTTTAATTTAATAATTTGATCATTAAAATTAGAGCGAATAATGATATTTTCCAAATCAAACACATTTTGGATTTTTGCCTCAATTCTTGTTAAAGCTTGAAGAATATTAGACTCAATATTGCCACTAGGAACTGAAATATTTCGTGAACGAATTTTATTAACAACCTCTAAAATGGAAATATTATTTTGTGACATTTTTATAGGATCAAGATCGATATTGAATCTTCTTTCCTTATAGCCACGCATTGAAACCCTTTTAATATTTTTGTTATTTTCTAGATCTTCTTTAATTACTTTCGAAATTATATCTCTTGCTCTATTGTCATTAGAGCCAGTAATTGCTAATTGTAAAATAAGTATTTCTTCTGATTTGATTTCAGTAAAAATAGGTTTATCTTCCAAATCTATTGGAAAATTAGGGGTGCGATCAACAGCTCTTTGTAAATCGGCCATTATTTTGTCGATATCTAACCCTCTTTTATCGATATCTAAACGTATTGTGATAGTACTTTTACCTGGTTGGCTAACTGATTTAATATCTTTAACATCACTAATTGTTGAAATTTCATCCTCAATTGGTTTGGTAATTTTTGCTTCAATATCGGAAGCTGACGCACCCGCGTAATTAGTTAGAATAACAGCCGTTGCAAAATCAACTGGCGGACGAGCTTCGGATTTAATGTGCTGAATGGAATATATACCAATTAACAAAATTGTTAATGTAATGACAGCTGTAAATTTACTATTTTTAATAAAGAATTCTGTAATTTTATACATCTAATAGAGTAAAAATTGTTAAATAATTAAAAATTAAATCCAAAAATCTTTGAGAAATAGAAATTGACGATAAAGAAGTTTCTAAATCCATATTTTGGTCATCGATTAATGTTTGTAATGAAATTCGGGCTTGTTTATATTTTTTACGAGATTCGTTAAGAATAATTTTAGAACTTTTGGCGCTAATTTTTTGATTTTTTAATGATTTTTGTAATAATTTAGCATTAGAAATAAATTCTAAATGATAAGAATCTAATTCAGATAATAATTGTTCTTTCTTAATTAAATAAGATAAATGACTAGATTTAATTTTTAATTTTTCATTTTCTTTTTTGACCTTGCCAAAAGGTATTATTACCTTAGCGCCTATAGAATAATATTCATCATCCTTATTAGAGGGTATATTTTCATAAGAGTCAGAAAGGCTATTATTACCATCAAATCTTTGAATTTGAGCATTTAAAGAAATATCAATATCGCTATGAGTTGAATTTATTTTTTTTTGCATTTTATATGATTTTTTCTCCTTTTTTAAAATTTCATCATATAGGGTAAATTCTTTAGGAGCTTTATTTTTAGAGCTGATCATGTCGGTTAAAGATAAGAATTTTCTTTCAATTTGATTATAATTATATTTTGATAATTTAATGTTTTTGTCAGATAAATTTGGCAATAATTGTCTTAATCTTTTGAGGTAAATTTCTTTTTCTTTTTTAAGGGATAAAATTTTACTATCACGAGAAATAACCTCAATTCTTTGCCTTTCAACATCGTCAATATTGGCAATTTTATTATTATATTTTTTTTGTAAATCTTTTAATTGCTTTTGTGATAATTTTAATAATTTTTCTGATATTCTGATTGATTCGCTATTTAAAATAAGATCATAATAAATTTTTAAAACAGCAAATTCAAAGATTCTGCTATCAATTTGTTTCTGTAAATTGGCAATTTGCTTTTGCAATTTAACATTCTTAACTTGTGATTTTGATGTTTTGCCTAAAAAATTCTTATAAAGATCGATATTGGTGTTAAAAAATAAAGCATTTCGAGTTTCCGGCCTGGCTGTTCCAAATTTACGACGAGTAGAGATATTGCCAATTGAAGCTTCAATACCAGATTGGAAGGTTTTTTCAATTGCCGTTTCAAAGCTAGTACTTGGTGATATTACTGGAAAAAAATTCTCAAACTCTTGATTAGTTTCCTCATAAGAATAAGCTCCTGTAATTTTGGGCTGAAAATTTTCTAAGATTGTATTTTCATTAATCTTACTATTAATTAGATAATTTTCTATTTCTTTGATTCTAGCCGGATCTTTAAAAATCTCTTTTTTAATTGTTTGCGGATTTAAAAAAAAGATATCATTAGCCATTACATTATTTATATTGCAAAATAATAGTAAGATGAGGATAATTTTTGATGAATTAAACATATTCAAATTTAAAAATAATTTTCTTTATAAATCATAGGTGAGTTTATTAAAAACAAAAGAAATTAATCAAATTTTTGAGATTTTCTCCAATCAAAATCCCAAGCCAGAAACGGAGTTAAATTTTCATAATAATTTTACCCTTTTAGTGGCTGTAGTTTTGTCAGCGCAAGCAACAGATATTGGTGTTAATAAGGCAACGAAATCACTTTTTAAAATTATTAATTCCCCAAAAGATGTTTTAAATTTAGGAGAGGAAAAACTTAAAGATTATGTTAAGACAATTGGTCTCTTTAATTCTAAGGCCAAAAATATTATGGCATTATCACAAATTCTAGAAAAGCAATATAGTGGAATAGTACCAGATAAATTTGATGATTTGGTAAGATTGCCAGGTGTTGGAGAGAAAACAGCTAATGTGGTTTTAAATTGCGCTTTTGGTAAAAAAACCATTGCAGTTGATACTCATGTTTTTAGAGTTAGTAATAGAATTGGGCTGGTTAATGAAAAAACAATTGATAAAACAGCCCAAAAAATTCTTAAAAAAGTACCTATAAAATGGCAATTACATGCTCATCATTGGTTGATTTTACATGGTCGTTATATTTGCACAGCTCGCAAAGTAAAATGTAATGAATGTTTGATAAAGGATATTTGCAAGAAAAATAAATTATGATTAAAAGCATTATTTTTTCATCGATCTTTCATATTTTAATCATTCTTATTGTTATTTTTAATATTGATAATGAACAACATAAGAAGCCTAAAAAAACTAAAGAAATTAAAGTTAATATTATCGAAGAAAAGGTAAAAATTATCAAAAAGAAAAAAAAGATCAAATCAGGCAAAAAAGTTAAAAAAAAGAAAATTGTAAAAAATAAAAAACCCAAATCTAAGCCAAAAGCTAAAAAAAAGATCAAAAAAATTGAAAAAAAGAAAGAAATTAAAAAAGCAATTCCCAAAAAAACCACAATTAACAAAAAGCCGATAAATAAGAAAGAAAAGCCAAAAAAAGAACCTAAAAAAGAGGTTAAAAAACCAATAATTCATAATATAAGGGAATATAAAGGAGTTGATGAATTTGGAATTTCTGGACGAGAAAAGGCTAATTTAAAATTTCAAATAACTAGATGTTATCAAGAGTCAAAAAGAGGGTTTGAAAGATTTAATATTGATGTCAGTGTTAATGTGCAAATATTGCCTAATGGCATAATTGATTATAATAATATGGTTTTCACCAATCAAATTGAATTAAGTAAAATTGATAAAAATATTTTACAAAAAATTACCTTTTCAATTGCTAAAACTCTTAAAGATTGTAGTCCTTTGCGTAATTTACCGGAGGAAAAATATGATATTTGGCGTAAAATGAATATTAAATTTAAATATTAATCCTAAAAGGGACTGTTGTGAACAAAATATCAACAAA
>JAOFKK010000058.1 GCA_028040005.1 Rickettsiales bacterium | reverse complement strand
GATTCTTTGGCAAAGTACGCGGCAGCCTTTTTTAATAAATCCCTTTCCTGCTTAACTATTGATAGCTCTTTTTTAAGCTTCCTCACTTCATCAAAATGACATTCACTATTTTTTACCATATTATTAGATTCTTTAGAATTTAATTGATTGCTTATCCATGTATGTAGAGTATTAACATTAACCCCTAAATCTCTAGCCGTATGAGATATCGGCTGATCCGACTCAATCGCTAATTTTACAGAAGAAGATCTGAATTCTGAAGAATAATTATTTCGTTGCTTATTGGACATAATTTTAATTTATACATTGTTAAAAACTTGTCCGGAAAAATGTAGCCACATCACTATTAGTAAATTTGTAATTACGGCAAAAAAGTTCGAAAAAACCACCCAAAATACATTTGCTACCCGATCCAAAAAGTTTGACCAAAATCCTGTAGAGCCAGTATTTATCGATCAGGTAATTTTATGTGAATTACCTGTTGGCTAGAGAAGGAGAGAGAATTTTACCTCAAATATAGCAAATATTGGTGAATTTTGTGAGTTGCTGTAACCTGTTGTTTTGAAAAATGTAATTGCTAGAGGGCTGCCAATACTGGGCTTGGGAGACTGGTTTTAAAATATCATAAAAATAGAGGAGAGACAGTTTGTTGTCTTGAATTTGGTGGAGCTAACGAGGATCGAACTCGTGACCTCTTGCATGCCATGCAAGCGCGCTACCAGCTGCGCCATAGCCCCGAACTGTTTGAATTAAAGAATAGGGGAGGCTAGATAGCCCCCAAGATAAATTGATTTAAATAATTAAGCAGAAGCTTCTTTTTGAGCTTCTGGATTTTGAGCTTTTTTAAGGTTAGTAAATAATTGACTAACTTGTCTAGAAGCAGTATTTAATTTGAAAATATTTTTTGTAACACCTTTTTTAACTTCCTTTTCAAAAGATATGATAGCTGTTTTTGCTGCTGCGATATTTTCAGCGTTATTTTCAGTTGCAACTTTTTCAACTGCAATTCTTGCTTTTTTTTGAATAGTTCTGATTCTGCTAATTACAGATCTGTTAACTTCCCTCTTTCTTTCACTTACTCTGATAGCTTTTTTTGCTGATTTAGTATTTGCCATTATTATTTGTTAATAAATATATTTAAATTCATTTGAACAGCAAATATTAATCTGTTATTTTAACTTTTCAACTAAAATTAATTGACAATTGTTTTTTCCATCATAAAATTGCAATTTACTTAAAGAATTAACAATATATTAAATATATGCCAACTATTAATCAATTGGTTAGAAAGCCAAGAAGAAAACAAGTTAAAAAGAATAAGGTTCCGGCTTTGGAAAAATGTCCTCAAAAAAGAGGCGTTTGTACTCGTGTTTATACGACTACTCCTAAAAAGCCTAACTCAGCACTTAGAAAGGTTGCTCGTATTAGATTAACTAATGGTTATGAAGTTATTGGCTATATTGGTGGTGAAGGTCATAATTTACAAGAACATAATGCCGTAATTATTAGAGGCGGTAGGGTTAAGGATTTACCTGGTGTTAGATATCACATTGTTCGTGGTACTCTTGATACTCAAGGTGTTAAGGATAGAAAGCAGGGTAGGTCTAAATATGGTGCACAAAAACCAAAATAATTTATATCAATAACTGTAAACATTTAAAATTTAATTTATGAGAAGAAGAGCTGCAAAAATCAAACCGGTTTTCCCTGATGCAAAATATAATGAAGTTGTAATTACAAGATTCATTAATCGTTTAATGATTGGTGGTAAAAAATCAACCGTTACAAAATCATTATATAAATCTTTTGAACTTATCAATAAAAGATTAAATCGTGATCCTTTAGAGGTTTTTAAAGCTGCTCTTGATAATGTTACTCCAAGAATTGAAGTTAGATCAAAAAGAATCGGCGGTGCTACTTATCAAATACCTTCTGAGGTTAACCCAAGAAGAGCTACTGCTCTTGCTTTAAAATGGTTTAGCATGTCAGTTGCCAAATCAAATGCTAAGGATTTAGTTTCTAAATTGGCTGAAGTTATTATTGATTCTATGAATAATAAAGGTTGGGCTGTTAAGAAAAGAGAAGAAGTATTCAAAATGGCTGAAGCTAACAAAGCATTTGCTCATTATAGATAATCCAAATTATATAAAAGTTCTTTGAATTGATAAGATTTTTATTTTAAGATCTATTATTTTAAAGTTCTTTTAATTCCTATTATAAAAATTTATCAAAATTTTTATCAAGATTTACAATCATAAGACATAACAAAGCAGCAATTATTTATGTTGCAAGATCGAATATTTTGCCAAGCTACACTTCTTAATTTAAAATAATAAAAATCGCTGCGGATAGTTTGATTCATGACGGTCCCAATATGAATTCTATTGAGATAAGCGCAAAGATGACCCGACTGATTCTACATTTGGCTGCTTTATTTCTAATCTGACCAGATTAGTAGAGCAATCGTCCATCTTTGCATATTTAATTATCAAAAGTTTGAATAATATTTCAAGATAATGTTTTAATTTTTTAAAGCTTGGTTTATTATAGGTAAATGCTATTTAATTCATTGGAATATATATTTATATTTTTACCTTTTACCCTGATTTTTTATTATATATTATTGGGTACAAAAAAGGTTACAGCCTCCAAAGTCTTATTGATATTATCTTCCCTGTTTTTTTATGCTTTTTGGAATGTTAAATATTTACCAATTTTGGTTCTTTCGATTTTGATAAATTATTTTTTTGGCAATCTTCTTATAAAACAAAAAAATAAAATAATTCTGATCATAGCTGTTATTTTTAATATTTCTCTTTTGGCTTATTTTAAATATTGTAATTTTTTCCTTGATAATATTGCTATTTTTTATCCGGATCTTTTTGATAATTCGATAATTATTATTTTACCTTTGGCGATTAGCTTTTTTACTTTCCAACAAATTGCTTATATTGCTGATTGCTATGAGGGTAAATTAAAAGATCAAAATTTTATTAATTATGCTCTTTTTGTCAGTTTTTTTCCACAATTAATCGCTGGTCCTATTGTACATCATGGGCAAATGATGCCACAATTTTCTGGCTTGAGAACAAAAATCATTAATTATAATAATCTCTCTTTAGGTCTATTTATTTTTGCTGTTGGTCTTTTTAAAAAAGTGGTAATTGCTGATTATTTGGCAGAAATTGTTAATTTATCCTATCAAAATTATCAGGATTTATCTTTTATTGATTCTTGGAAAGCATCTCTTGCTTATACATTTCAACTTTATTTTGATTTTAGTGGTTATACAGATATGGCGATTGGTGTGGCCCTAATGTTTAATATTAAATTACCCTTTAATTTTAATTCTCCTTATAAATCAGCTAATATTGCTCAATTTTGGAATAGTTGGCATATGACTTTATCTAAATTTTTAAAAGATTATATTTATATTCCTCTTGGTGGCAATAGGGTGGCAAATTTTAAAATTTATCGTAATTTAATGATTGTTTTTTTGATTAGTGGTTTGTGGCATGGCGCTGGCTGGACATTTATTTTTTGGGGATTTTTGCATGGTTGCGCAATTTGCATTCATCGTCTTTGGAAAAATTTTAACATAAAGATAAATTATTATCTTGCTTGGTTTATTACTTTTAATTTTATTAATATTTCTTGGGTATTTTTTAGATCTGATAATTTTTCTCAAGCCTTATATATTTTAGAAAATATGTTTTTATTTTCTGGTGATAATTTTGGTTTTTATGATAATTATTTATTATTTATGGAATTTATCCGCTTTAAAAGTGTGGAATATCTGATTTTAACCATTTCTTTAATTATTCTTTATTATATTTATCCAATTATTACCAAAGATTCAGAAAAATTAATGAAGATTTTTAAGAATAATAAAAAATTCTATTTTATAACTTTAATTTTACTTTTAATCCCACTTTTGTCATTTCATCAAACTAGTGAATTTTTATATTTTAACTTCTAATGACTTATAAAGGAAATTCTAAAAAATGGTTTTATAAAACCCTAATCTCTTTATTGCTAATTTTATTTTTGGTAATTTTGATCAATTATTTTAATGATCCATTATGGGTTTCAGATCGTAATAATTTTTTTAATCAAGAGCAGCAAGGTTTTAATGAAAGACAGCAAAAAACCAACAAAATCTTTTTTACCAAAGAAAAATATAACTCTGTAATGGTTGGTAATAGTAAGGTAACTTATATTGATCAGAATCAATTTAAAAATGGTAAATTATTTAATTATGCCGTATCCGATATGCGTCCTGATGAATATTATGACTATATTGAATTTTTTAAGGAACAGATGGGTAATCCAAAATATATTTTATTAGGAATTGATTTTAACTCCTGCTTAAAAAGAGATATTAAAATTGTGGATCCTAATTTTTATATTAAAAATACAAAATCTCAATTTTATCAATTAAAGCAATTATTAAGCTATGATAGTTTGATATATTCTTTACGCAATTTATTAAAGAATTTTAGTGATAAAAAGACTATTTATAACAGGGGCAATATTAAAATAAAAATAGGTTATAAAATTGATGAAGATTTGCAGCCTAATGTCAAATATTGGGAAGAAGAGGCGGAAGATATTTACAAAAAAGCACAATATAATGATAATTTTAAGACAAATTTGTCTAAAATACGCCAAAATAACCCAAATAGTAAGGTAATTACCATATTTTTACCTGATTTTTTCCCAAAATTCTTATTTTATGATAAAAGTAAAAAATTTTATGATAAATGTATTAAGCAGGCGGAACAAGAATCAGATCTGGTATATAATTTTATGTATTTTAATAAATTAACAATAGATCCTAAAAATTATTATGATGGCGCGCATTTTAGGCCAAAAATTGGGAAAATAATAATGGATAATATTACAAAATAAATATGACTAAAGAAATAATCTTAGCTTCTACTTCTTTTATTAGAAAAAAGATTTTACAGGATTTAAATATTAATTTTACTGTAATTGCTCCAATTTTTGATGAGGAAAAATCTAAAGAAAAAATTGCACATTTAAATATTTATGATCAGGTTAATTTTTTAGCAAAAAATAAAGCTCTATCTATTTCAAAAAAATATCCAAATGCAATGGTAATTGGTTCTGATCAAATTTGTGAATTAGGAGGCGAGATTATTTCAAAATCAAAAGATCGAGAGGATGCAATTAATCAATTGATCAAATTAAATAATAAAAAACATATTCAAAATAATTCTATTTTTATCTATCAAAATAGCTCTATAATTGCTAGCCATTATGAAATTGCAAAATTAAAAATGAAAAATCTAACACAGCAAGAAATTATTAATTATGTTGATCAAGACCAATCTTGGGGTTCTGCAGGGAGTTACAAATTTGAAGAAAATGGCTATAAATTATTTGAAGAAATAGAAGGTAGAAAAAATTGTATTTTAGGTTTTGCTATTGATTCTCTTTTGCAAAAATCTCCTAAATTGGATAAAATTAGTAGAAAATAAATAAAAGAAGTGATCAAATGATCATTTACACACTTTTTATGATAGGATCCTTGTATCTGGTGGAGATTGAACTTTTTGATACTTTGCTTTGCAGCAAGAAGGTGGGGGTCGTACGGCATCCTTCGCCATTTCATTTTGCGTCTTTTCATCCCTTTTTTTCTGCGATGGGGGGCTGTATTGCGTACTTTCTATTTTTGGCTCTTCGGTTGATTGTTTAATTGCGATTGAACCATAAAATTCTTCTTCTTGTAAAGTTTTTGCTGTAATTGCATGTTGACTTACATTTGAAGCAGTACCTTCTTCGGGTATGGTTATGTCCTGGGATAGCAATTCTTCTTCTGCCCTTGCGAGCGTATCAAGTGATTCTGGTATAATGGTTGCTCTATAATCGCCAATAGATATTTTCATATACCCATTTTTATAATCAATTTTTTTTATTGTTAGCTCCTCATTTTCATTTAAAGGCGGATTATCAAGAGGATATAGGACAGTTACTGCATCGGGTGAATTAAATGTCTCTTTTAATATCTTTCGTAATAATTGAGATTCTTGTCTGTCTTTTTTTTCTCCTATTGCGTTTTGGAATATAGCAGATTCTTTTCTATTCTTCCTTGTTGAACCTTTTTTTAACCACCATAATACTCCCATATATTTTTATTTTATTTATTGTAATCACATCATAATTTGAAGGCTAAGTCAAATATTTAAATTTACTTATCATCTAACTTTAAAATTCATTACTT
>JAOFKK010000057.1 GCA_028040005.1 Rickettsiales bacterium | reverse complement strand
CATCTAATTCTTCTGTTTCTTCTGGAATATCGAGAATATTATTCTTTTTTAATTTATATATCTTATTGGTTTTTATATCCTGAGATTGTTTTGATTTATAAGTTGAGATTTCAATATTATCCACCTCTAAAGGCGTGATATCATTTTCTATAATAACTTCATAGGATTTTGAAGAATTTTGATTTATTTCATTAGATAGTGCAAATTGATTAAAAATAATCAATATAATAGAAATTTTACAAAGATTTTTAAAAAGAAAGATCGTAACAATATTGGTAAGTTTAAAAAATATCCATTTTACTAAATACATATTTTAGTTTTTCAACAGGTTCCCATACATTATTGATACATAATATGATGTATTTAATATTCTAAATCTACATTTTTTCTTGCCTCAACGACTCGAAAATAAATTTTTGATGAATTAATGTCTTTTATTTTATCAGTGGCAAAATCTTTTAGATCAACAATCTTTTTATTGCCGGCATATAATCTAAAATTCATGGCTTTATTACAAGAATCGCTGTTTTTATCGGTTACTTCTGCTGGGCATAGCATTGAGTTACGAATTAAAATATTAGTATTGCCGGTATTTTTAAACATTATTTTACTACCTTTTCTTTTGATGTCATAAGATGTATTATCTTGTTTTGGCCTAATCATCACTAGCACATCATATGCAATGAGAATTGTTACTAAGCTACTTTCATCAGAATCCGCGCCACCAATTACCGGCTCTACCCTAACTCTAAATATCTTATCTTCAGTAACATTGGTAAACATTGGAACTAATCTTAAATTTCTTGCTGATCCATTGGGTATAACCATTTTCTTTGGAGATACGATTAGAGTATCTTTTATTTTACCTTTTATTTCGACTCTTTTTTCATCCTTAGTTCCGGGATTTAAGATTTCAAATGGAACAATCTTAACATAAGCTTTGGCATTTTTATCAGTATTTGTAACCGGAATATCAATAAATCTTTTCTTTATTTCGTGATTAAAATCAATTATTGATTCAGATAGTGATATGCTCGATGCTAAGGGATTATTAATACATAAAAATAATGACATAAATCCTATTAAAAAATGTAATTTCATAATTTTATTAAATATAGTTATTTTTGATAGATGGCATAAGAAGTTAAATTGTTTAATTTTATATATAGTTTTTAAGGTAAATTTTGGTATAATATCATAATAAATAGTTAATTGTTAGAAATTGTTAACATTAAAGAGCCGCTATAAGATCCAGAAGATTTTGATTGCAATTCATTATCATTAATTACAATCCTTAATATAGTGCTATTATTTAAACCATTAGAACATGTAGTATTGGTAGTTTCAGGGGAATGGAATCGTTGCTTACGTCTTTTTCTTAATTCTTCAAAATTACTACCATTAGAATCTTCATTCCAAAAAACACGATAATCAATATATGGTGATCCATTGATATTATTATCTTTAAATATTCTAAATTTTCCGCTATTAATTTCATACCCCTCTGCCCTTAATTTATAATCTCCATTTTGAGTATAAATACAAATAGGCATATCTGTTATAATGTCACCATCCCCATGTCTCCAACTTTGAGTAATATCTGATAAATTACTTATCTGCATATTGTCAGATATGGCAATATTTGGTATAAGTAAAATTAAAAAAGATATTATAATTTTTAAATTCAGCATATATATCTTAATCCATTGATAATGTTAATATTAAGGTTGTATTATAATTATCTACCGATGCTGAAGATAAGTTATTTTCTAGAAACTCAATTATTATACTGGCATTATCTTGATTATTGCAATCATCATATTCATTATTAAAATTTGTAAGATTAGATAATCTTGTATTATAATGCATTATAATTTCTTGACCATTAATGCCTAAATCACTATTATTCCAATATAAATTAAATGGAATATATCTATTGCCATTTCTAACCTCAAATGAATTTCTACCACCTTCTATAGTAGGAGTAATACCATAGCTAGCATTATTTTCAGTATCATTAGAATAAATACATAATGTATCATATTCAATCATATCTCCATGGCCAGACCATTCACCAAAATCTAAATCATCTAATCCAGAAATTCTAACTAAAGGGTTAATATTAATATTAATATCAATATATCCAATTGAAGTATCATCCAGCTCGCCTTGCTCTGCTGCTTGAGAGTTGGAAATTAACAAAAATATAATTAGTAATATTTTTAACATTTAATTTGCGGATAAAGTTATAGTTAATGTATCAATAAAATCCCCATCTTCACCTTCTGTAATATTATTCAAATCCCTCTCCCTTATTCTTACCCTTATTCTAGCATTTTCATTATCAGAGTTACAATCATTTATTATATCCTGACTACCATCTAAATTTCTTTTTAATCTAGATGGTCTTAGTCTTTTATTAACGTTTCCTGACAAATTATCATCCCAATAAACATAATATCGCAATGTCTCACTATTATTAGACATATAAAAATTATTTCTATTGTCATTAATACCATGAGCAGTAATAGCATAATTGCCGCCATCATTACTATAAACGCATAATTGATCTATCATTTCAAGATCCCCCTCATGATCTTCTGCTAAGGGTTCAAAAATCATATCATCAATTCCTGTAATACCCATAATATTTCCAATTCCTAGATCTATGTCAACTTCTCCCTCAGAAAAATTGTGACCAATATTTCCTTGACGAGAAGAATTAGAGTTAAAAGAAAATAAGAATAATGTTATAATCAGAAAAAATCTGAACATAATTATTGATATTAATGTTGGGATGAATTTTTTAATTCTTCAATTATCAAAAATGCCAATTCAAGACTTTGTGAAGAGTTTAATCTTGGATCGCAATGGGTTTTATATCTTTCTTTTAAAATTTCTTCAGAAATATCCTGATTGCCGCCTAAACATTCTGTTACATCCTGCCCAGTCATTTCAAAATGCACTCCGCCAGCATAAGTGCCAATTGATTTGTGAATATTGGTAAATGATTTAATTTCACTTAAAATGTCATTAAATTTACGACTTTTATAGTTATTAGATGTTTTGATAATATTGCCATGCATTGGATCGCATGACCAAATAACATTTTTACCTTCACTTTTAACAAATTCTACCAATGGCGGAAGTAATTCTTCAACTTTACCAGCACCCATACGAGAAATTAATGTTAATTTACCAGGAATATTTTGTGGATTAAGAATATTGATTAATTTTATAATTTCATCCTTAGTGATTTTTGGTCCAACTTTAAAAGCAACGGGATTTTCAATTCCTCGTAAAAATTCAACATGGGCTTCATCTGGATTACGAGTACGATCACCAATCCATAAGAAATGTGCAGATAAATCATAATAATTATTATCATCCATTTTTCTTGTAAATGCTTCTTCGTAATTTAAAAGAAGTGCTTCGTGAGAAGTATAGAATTTGGCACGATTAAGATTGGCAGTTTGGTCAATATCAACACCGCAATTTTTTAGAAATTTAATTGATCTATTGACATTTTCGATAATTTCTTCAATTTTGTTATTTTTTAGAGTAAGGGCGAATTCTTCATTCCATTTTTCAATATTAGAAAGGCTGGCATAACCACCATTTGCTAATGATTTAATGTAATTCATAGCGGCAGCAGAGTGAAAATAAGCTTCAATTAATCTGTTTGGATCAGGAATTCTGGATTTTTCATCAAATTCTATAGAATTGATAATATCGCCACGATAGCTTGGGATTTTTTGGCCGTTAATTTCCTCAAAATCTGAAGATCTTGGCTTGGCATATTGTCCAGCAATTCTACCGATTTTTACAATTGGCTTTTCAGCGCCATAAAGTAATGCAACAGTCATTTGTAAAATAGTACGAACAAAGCTTTTAATATTATGGCGACTAAATTCGGCAAAGCTTTCAGCGCAATCACCACCTTGTAATAAAAATGCTTTTCCATTGCAAACATCAGCTAAGTCTGATTTTAAATTATTAATTTCATTGTGAGAGACTAAGCGTGGAAAATTAGATAATTTTTCTTCAACTTCTTTTAAAGATTTATTATCAGGATAGGTTGGTTGTTGTTTAATTGGAAATTTTCTCCAAGAATTTTTACTCCAATTAGTCATTATTTTTGAATTTTTTTGTTAAATTAGCAACTCTTTGTCCTAATATTTGTGCTGTTTTGATATCGCCAGAAGGTGGGGTAACATCAGATGGTTTATTATCTGATTGAGCCATGGCGCCAAAATATGAACCCATTCTATTAATAGCATTAATATCGCCTTGCTCACCATCTTTGCAAGTATTATCGTGACCTAAGCCAACCCAAATCATACTATGTTGCATAGCATAAATTCCGATTTGCATTAATGTGTTTAATTTGTCGCCACTCAAGCTATAGGAGTTGGTAAAGCCAGCTGCAATTTTATCTTTCCATCCTTGTTTTAGCCAAATTGGGGAGGAAGCGTCCATAAATTCTTTAAATTTAGCAGAGACAGAGCCCATATAAGTAGGGGAGCCAAAAATTATGGCGTCACTATCGTCAAATTGATGAATATTAGCAATTGCCTCATCGGCTGTGACTAATTTTACCTCAACTTCTCCAGATGATGAAGCGCCATCATAAACTGCTTGAGCCTGAACTTTAGTATGACCAAAACCGCTATGATAAATGATGGAAATTTTAACCATAATTATAATTCTTTCATAAAATGTAAACCTCTAATAAAAAAGCCCTCTCTAAAATAAAGTGAATGTGATTTTTTATTGCCAATGAATGAATCCAATATTACATGTTTGCAATTGTTATTTCTAGCTTTTTCTTCTAAAAAATGTATCATCTTAGTTCCTATTTTTTGATTACGATGATTTTTATCGATAATGAGGTTGGAAATTCTTAAAAATTTAGCGCAATAAAACATTTTGGAAATGACATAGCCCGAAATTCCAATAATTTGATTATCAATAAAAGCCCCTATCATTTTAAAATTGCTTAATTCCATCATCTCCTTAACAGTATCGGAATATTCTTCTTTTGTTAAATTAGGATATGATTGAATTATTAAGTAATATGAATCCATAATTTCTTTACTATTAATATCTTTTACTTCTATGTTACTCATCTAATTTTTTAACTCTTTTTCTAAATTTCTGGCCATATTGGTAATTGTCCCAGCTCCAGAACATAATATTATGTCCCCCTTTGTGATGTAATTTTTAATAATTTGAGATAAATCTGTTTTATTTTTTAATTTAATGACATTATTTTGACCAGATTCTTTGATTTTTGCAATTAATATGTCTTGATTTACTAGGTCAGTTCTTTCACCGGCAATTCGATGAATATCATCAATAATTACAATATCAGATAATTTAAAACAATTAGCAAATTCATCTAAAAGATCAAAGGTTCTACTATATTTATGAGGTTGGAAAATTGTAATAATTTTATTTTTATCATTCAGTAATTGTTTTGCAGCCTCTAATGTGGCCGAAATTTCAGTTGGATGATGAGCATAATCATCAATAATAACAGAGCCTTGATATTCGCCAACTTTGGTAAATCTTCTTTGTACACCTTGATATTTTTTTAAAGCATTTATAATTGCTAAATCTTTTATTTTTGCAAATTTAGCAATAATAATAGAAGCGGCAGCATTGCCAATATTATGAAGTCCATAAAAATTAGCAAAAATATCCTTAATTTGATAATTATGCGCTATTATGTCAAATTTACAGCCAGCGATATCTTGTTTGATATTTTTAATATTAACATCGCCCAAATCATTAAAACTATATGTAATAATATTGGATTTATCATTTATTTTATCATAAATATTTTTGATATTATGATCATCAATATTTAAAACCACCAATCCATCTTTTGGGATTTGAGTAATATATTGCTCAAAATATGATTTATATTTTTCTTCATCATTTTGATAAAAATCCATATGATCAGCCTCAATATTAGTTACTACCCCAATAAAAGTTGGTAAATCAACAAAGCTAGCATCTGATTCATCACTTTCAGCAATGGCATATTCTCCTTTTCCAAATTTACCATTAGAATTAAAAAGATTGATAATGCCGCCATTAATTACTGTTGGATCTAATTTTGCTTCTTCAAAAATTTCAGATATTATGGTGGTGGTAGTGGTTTTGCCGTGAGTTCCAGCAATAGTGATGGCTTTTTTATTGAATAAGATTGCAGATAAAATATCAGCCCTTCTGATAATTTGAATATTTTTTCTCTTAGATTCAATAATTTCTGGATTATTATCATAAATTATTGAAGTTTTTACTGTTAAAGTAACATCATCAGATATATTTTTTCCATCCTGCGTAGCGTAGCATTTAATTCCTAATTTTTCTAAATTTTTAATATTATTATTATAGGAAATATCAGATCCAGAAATTTGAAAACCAAGGCGATGTAAAATAATAGCAAGAGCGCTCATGCCAATACCGCCAATTCCGATGAAATGAATTTTGCCTTTTATATTTTTTAGATTAATAATATCCATTACTATTATTTATAAAGTCAATTATGAGACCTTTGCATAATTGAAGTAGTTTGATTTTTTAGAAAATAATTCTGCAAAGGTCTCATTAATAAGAGTCTATT
>JAOFKK010000056.1 GCA_028040005.1 Rickettsiales bacterium | reverse complement strand
ATATAATAAAAATTGCTTTAAAGATAGAAAATGGTATAAAATATTATATTTACCAAAAAATATATATCAAAATTAATTTCAAAAAATATTTAAATATTTTATGTTGGAATTTCTTTTATAAATAAGAATGGATTGGAAAATAAATAATGAATTCTCATTTGAAAGAGAAAAATTAAATATTATCAAAATTTGGTGGCTTAAAATTGATAAAGTCATATTGGGATTAATATTATTTCTAATCCTATTTGGATTATTTATGAATTTTACTTCTAGCCCACCAATTGCCCGAAGAATTGAAGTTGAACAATTATTTTTTTTCAAGAAACATCTAATATTTGCTTCAATTTCTATCTTTATTTTAATTTTCTTTTCTTATTTAAGAGTAAATCATATCAAATTAATCGCTCCTCCATTATTTGTAATAATAATAATTACCTTAATTTTAACCTTAATATTTGGTAATGAAATTAAAGGTGCCAAAAGATGGATCTCAATCTTTGGCTTTACTATACAACCATCTGAATTTGCGAAAGTATTTTTTATTATCTTTAATGCCTTTTTACTTGATAAATTTCATGATCGTAAATTTTATATTAAATATGGAGCATCTGGAATATCATGTATGATTTTAGTATTATTATTAATTTTACAGCCAGATTTTGGCATGAGTTTTATGATGATATTATTATGGTCAACACAATTATTCTTATATGGATTGCCTTGGTTAGCTATTTTTATGATCTTACTTTGCGCTATTGCAGGCGTTATATCTTCTTATATTTTATTGCCTCATGTACAAGATCGAGTTGATCGATTTTTTGAAATTGGTAATAATTATCAAGTAGAAAGATCGATTGACGCCTATATTAATGGTGGCTTTTTTGGTACTGGTCCAGGCGGGGGATTGGTTAAAAAACATATCCCCGATTCTCACTCAGATTTTATTTTTTCTGTTATTGCTGAGGAATTTGGAATAATAATTTCTAGTATAATTATTTTTATATTCCTATACTTGATTACTGTAGTTATAAAGAAAAACAACATAACTAAAGGATATTTTTCTTATTTAACTATTAGTGGTTTAATAATTCAATTTGCAGCACAAATTATAATTAATATAGGTGTAAGTTTGGAGATGCTACCAACTAAAGGTATTACTTTACCATTTATTAGCTATGGCGGATCATCATTAATTGCTATGTCTATATCATTTGGTATAATATTAGCCCTTACGCGAAAAAGATATCAAACTATTATAAAGGATGAAGAATTACTTCTATCAGATGAACAAGATTAATTAAAATATAATGTTGGTTAAATTTGCAATCTTAATTACAAACATATTTTTAGTTACAAATGCTATTGCTGATGATTATAGCAATCTTTTTAATTCCAGAACCCCAACTCCACAAAGATTATTTACTGATAATTACTCTATTCCCGATGATTTTAATAGCACAAATAATTTGGTTAAAAAAACTGGATCATTTTATCTAGCATTTGGTGAAATAATATATTTAAAAGGCAAGATAACCGACTCTTTTGGCATTCCGATTACTGGCGCAATAGTCAAAATATGGCAAACAAATTCTAAGGGCAAATATCATACTCTACTTGCAAAAAATGATAAGAATATTGATAAACATTTTAATATGTCAGGAACCGCTATTACTGATAATTTAGGAAATTATAATTTTATTACCATTGTTCCAGGATTTTATTTTGGTCGAGCACCTCATATTAATATGAATATTCACCATGAAAGATTTGGAGAATTAAAAACCGAACTTTATTTTGAAGGTCATCCGAGAAATAAAATGGATTCACAATATTTATCATATAGTCCGGCAGATCGTAAATCATTAACTGCTATGGTTAGGCTATCTGATATGTTTAATCCCAATTCTCGAAAAATATGTACTTTCAATATTATCATGAAAGGCATTCATCAATATAAGGACTATATATAATATAATTAAAAATGGATATATTAACAATTTTTTTACAAAATATAACTTCGCCACCAATATTATTTTTTATTTTAGGCGTATTTGCTGGCTTTTTAAAATCTGACCTAGATATACCAGATCAAATTAGTAGCTATTTATCCATCTATCTAATGATGGCAATTGGTTTTAAGGGTGGTGCTGCAATTGCGGCAACTCCTGAAATTAACCTAGAAATTATCTCAGTTATCATTGCTGGCATAATTACCGGATTTACTCAACCATTTATTGGTTATTTATTATTAAGACTTACAACCAAATTAGACTCTCCTACTGCTGCAGCCGTTGCTGCTCATTATGGATCAATAAGTATGGTTACCTTTGCTACAGCAGTTAGTTTTTTAGAAATTAATCATATTTTTTATGCCGCCTATGTTGTGGCCGTTTTGGCATTAATGGAAGCGCCGGCAATTTTAACTGGTCTATTTATCGCACATAAGGCAAGGCCTGAAACCATAGAATCAACTGAAAGAGTAGAACCAAAATTAGCAAGAGAAATATTCACTAATGGCGCAATTTTACTATTAACTGGATCATTTATTGTTGGCGCCCTAAGTGGTCAGGCTGGCATGGATAAAATGTCGGGCTTTTTAATTGAGCCATTCCATGGAATTTTAGCATTTTTCTTACTTGATATGGGTCTCTTAGTATCAAAACAAATGCATCATCTTAAGGAATTTAACCTAAGATTGGTATTATTTGGAATTTATATGCCCCTAATTGGTTGTGCTGTTGGCCTATCTTTAAGTATTATGATTGGCCTTGACCTTGGAACAGGATTTTTATTTACAACATTAATTGCCAGCGCCTCTTATATTGCTGTAACTGCTGCCATGAGACTTGCATTGCCTGAAGCAAAAGCAGCAATTTATATCCCTATGAGTTTGGCGATTACCTTTCCTTTTAATGTTACTATTGGCATTCCTTTTTATTTTTATATCGCCCAAAAATTCTTAACCTAAAAATAAAATAATAATTAAAATAAGATGGAATTAACAAAAAAACTTTATATCAAAACCTATGGTTGCCAGATGAATGTATATGATTCTGACAATATGCGCGACCTAATGGCAAGTATTGGCTATAAACAAACTGAAGATATTTCTGAAGCCAATATGGTTATCATTAATACTTGTCATATTAGAGAAAAAGCTACTGAAAAATTATATTCCGATTTGGGACGCGTTCGTAAAGTAAAAAATAAATTTGAAGAAAATACCGGCGATAAAATGATCGTTGCAGTTGCGGGATGCGTATCACAGGCCGAAGGTAGTGAAATTTTTAGAAGGTCACAAATTGTAGATATTATCGTTGGACCTGAAAGTTATCAAACCCTACCTGATTTAGTTGGTAGAATTTTACGCGGTCAAAAAAAACAAATTGACCTTGATTTTAAACCTAATAATAAATTTGATCTTCTGCAAGAATCAAGATCCACTTCTCAAATTAGTAATTTTGTATCAATTCAAGAAGGTTGTGATAAATTTTGTACCTTTTGCGTCGTTCCTTATACTCGTGGCGCTGAATTTTCTCGTAATGTTGAAGATATCTATCAAGAAGCAGTAAAACATGCCCAAAATGGTACTAAAGAAATCTACCTTCTTGGACAAAATGTTAATGCCTATCATGGGTTAGATATTGATGGTAATAACTCAAATTTAGCTAAATTAATTGATAAAATTAGTCAAATAGATGATATAAAGCGTATCAGATATACAACTTCACATCCAAGAGATATGGATGATGAATTAATATCATGCCATGGCTATAATGCCAAATTAATGCCTTTTTTACATCTTCCTATACAATCAGGTTCAAATAACATATTGCAAAAGATGAATCGCAAACATACAAGGCAAGATTATTTTAAAATCATTGAAAAATTACGCCAAAAAAGACCTGATATTGGCTTATCTTCAGATTTTATTGTTGGCTTTCCTGGTGAAACTGACCAAGATTTTGAAGATACTCTAGATTTAGTTGAAAAAATCGGCTTTTCCGCCTGCTATTCTTTCAAATATTCTCCTCGCCCAGGAACTGTAGCTGCTGATGCTAATAATTTTGTTGATGAAGATATAAAATCTCAAAGATTGCAAATATTACAAAATTTATTAAATAAACAACAAATTGCATTTAATCAATCTTTTGAAGGGGTAGAAATGCCAATTCTTTTTGATAAAATAGGTGATAAGAAGGGGCAAATTATGGGCAAAAGCCCTTGGCTGCAATCAGTTATATTAGAAGAATTTAAAGAACAATATTTAGGACAAATGATTAATGTTAAAATTATTAAAGCCAGACCAAATTCTTTAATTGCAAAGGTGGTATAATGAGACTTTTGCATGGGCAAAATCTCTCTAAGAAATTATTAATATTATGTTAATAATTATGCCATTTATGACATTTTCCTTAAAAATTTTGATAGATTCCTTTCTATCATTAATATTCCATTTTTTAATTTGCCACATAAAAAATATTAAATAAATCAAAATTAAAACAAAATTAATATAGGAAAAATAATTAATGATAGCAATTGCAATCAAAAGGGATATTTTGATTAACCCCAATATTATTAAAATTAACTTAGGATGTTCTGAAAATTTAATGGCGGTGGATTTGATGCCAATTTTCTGATCATCTCCAATATCAGCAAAAGCATAAATTGTATCATAAATTACAGTCCAAATCACCGCTAATAAATAAAGCAAAATAATGGAAAAATTAATCTGATTAGTAATAGCACTATAACTCATTAGAACTGAAAAATTAAAAGTAATTCCAAGAATAAATTGTGGAAAATAAGTAAATCTTTTACAAAAAGGATATAAAATAACAAAAAATAAAGATAAAAAACCTAAAATAATGGTTAATTTATTAAATTGTATCAAAATTAAAAAGCCGATTAATAATAAAACTCCTAAAAATATGATAGCCTGTTTAACAGAAATTTGTCCTGAAGTTATTGGGCGATCTTTGGTTCTAGCAACTTCTTTATCAAAATCACGATCAGCAATATCATTAATAATACAGCCAGCAGAACGCATAATAAATGACCCAATCAAAAATAAGATTGAAATTTGTAAAATTTCAAGATTGAAATCTTTATTTCTAAGGGCAAAAACAATACCAAATAAGCTTGATAAAAATAACAAAATAAAGCCAATTGGCTGATAAAATCTGATTAACTCTAAATATTTTTTCATTATTTATATTTTTGATAAATGGTATTATTTTCTTGTAAAGATTGCTATATTAATTTTATAAGTAATAAAATATAATATAATAAAAAGAATTGTAATTAATTTATTTCAATGTTACTTAAAAATATAATTAACATATCAGAAGATATTAATATAACAAATATTGAGATTGATTCAAGAAAAATTACCAAAGGCGGTCTATTTTTTGCCTTAAAGGGTGTTGCCAATCATGGCCGTGATTTTATTGAACAAGCCATTAAAAATGGCGCAATAGCAGTAATTTGTCAGGAAGAAAAAAACACCATAATTACAAAAAATAATATCAAAATTTATAATAGGTCGGATGCTTTTGATCTATTGATCAATTCTTTACAAATATTATATCCTCAATTACCTAAAAATATTTTTGCAGTAACGGGCACTAATGGTAAAAGCTCAATTTGTCATTTTATTTTTCAATTATTAGATTTTTTATATTTAAAATCAGCATCCCTTGGAACTTTAGGCGTTAATTGTAATATTAAAATTGATAATCTATCCCCATCAAGCCTTACCACTTCCGACATTATTACCCTATATCGCAATCTTAATATTTTAGCAAGAAATGGCGTTGATAATATAGCTTTAGAAGCTAGCTCTCTTGGGATTGAACAAAACAGACTTGCTGGTATAAAAATTTCTCTTGCTGCCTTTAGTAATTTTACTCAAGATCACCTTGATTTACATAAAACAATGGAGAATTACTTTAATGCCAAAATGTTGCTTTTTAATAATTTAATGAATGATAATTCTTATGCTATTTTAAATTCTGACATTAAAGAATTTGGTGCAATTAAAGAAATTTGTCAAAAAAAGAATCATAAAATTTATTCATATGGCAATAATGGCAAACTTATTAAATTGCTAAATGCCAAGGAAAATGAAGCTGGTTTTGATTTAAAATTACAAATAGCAGATAATATTTATAATTGTAACATTAAGGAAGTTGCTAATTTTCAGATTGATAATATTTTATGCGCCTTATCTTGTGTAATTTCTTATTATAATTTAGATCAAACAAAAATAGAATTTTTATTACAAAAGCTACCTGACTTAACTTCCGTTACTGGTAGAATGCAAAAAATAGCAGAATTACCAAATAGTGCAAAAATATTTATCGATTATGCTCACACACCAGATGCTATTGAAAATATTTTAATAAATGCCAAAAAAATATCTCACAATAAGTTACATATTTTATTTGGTGCTGGCGGTAATCGAGATAAGGGTAAAAGACCATTAATGGCTAATATTGCTTCAAAATTTGCTGATAAAATAATTATAACAGATGATAATCCTAGATTTGAAGATGCTTCCCAAATTAGAAAAGACATTTTATTAAATTGTGACAAATCAAAAACTATAGAAGTTGCAGATAGGGTGGAAGCAATTAAATTTGCTATTAAAAATTTAAATGAAAATGATATTTTAATAATTGCCGGCAAAGGTCATGAAACTTACCAAATAATTGGTGACACAAAAAAGGATTTAGATGAAAAAAAGATAGTAGCAGAAATTGTCAATTTATAATAAATAT
>JAOFKK010000055.1 GCA_028040005.1 Rickettsiales bacterium | reverse complement strand
TTGCCCAATATGGTATATTATCCTCCACCAATAAAGTGAATCATTTCAATTATATCATCTGAATTAATGATTTCTAATTTATATTGATCAGGGAATATAATTTCTAGATTCTTTTCAATAGCTATTTTTTTAACATCGAAACCTAAATTTTCGATTAAATCAGAAATGGAAGAGTTTTCTTCTATTTGAGTAATTTTTCCATTGAGATTTATTTTAATTTTTGCCATTATCTGTTATTTAATAAAATAATTATAAGATTGAAATTATATTACTATTATATTTTAAAAAACAATATTAAGCAATTGATTTTTGTTACATCTATTTTGGTGTCAGTAATTTTGCTTACTAGATCCTCTTCTTTTTTGGTTTTTATTACTGAAAAGGGTGTTGGGCTGTGGGATTTTCTATCACTTTTTATTTTAATTACCCCTTGGCTCTTAACCATTATTATACCTGCATCCTTATTTATATCTGTCATTATCTGTTTTAATAAAATGATAGCAAATAATGAAATTGCTATTCTTAAAAATTCGGGATTAAGTAAATTTGAAATTATTAAACCAGTTATTATCCTTGCTTTAATTTGCTCTTTGATTTGTTATGTTATTTCTTTTTATTTAATGCCAATGGCTAATAAAAATTTAAAGATGAAAAAATATAATTTTCAGCTCAATTATAGCAATATAATGATTTCTTCTGGTGTTTTTGAGCAGCTTAGTGATATGACTATTAGTGTTGAAAAAAGAGAGGGTGATATTTTATCGGGTATTTTAATTTATGATAATAGAAATCCAGAATATTCCGCCACTATTACTGCTGTTGATGGTAGGATTGAAAAAAAATCTGGATCTTTATTAATTCATTTAGGTCAAGGCACTATGCAAAGATTTAACAATAAAACATCTATTACCGAGATTTTAAGATTTGATGATTATGTCATTGATCTTAATCAGGAAGAAAAAGCGGATATGAATTTTACTTGGAAGGCAAGAGAGAGATATTTTAATGAATTATTGACCTATGATCCCAATCTTCACCCCAAACATATTGCACAATATAAGGTTGAAGTTCATAAGAGAATCACCATGCCATTACTTTCTTTAGTTTTGTGCTTAATTGCAACTTCATTATTATTTAGCGGGTCATTTAATCGAAGGGGTAATTTAAAAAATATTGTAAAATCAATTTTTTTGGCAATTTTATTTATAACCATATCTATTTTAATTTATAATATAATGGAAAAATCAATTAATTTTGCCCCATTGATTTATATTAATTTTATTATTTTTATTGGTTTTTCTATGTTAATGATATTAAAAGATAAATTATCTTAATGTTTTGTAAAATAAATCTATATCTCATAAAGCAATTTCTACAAAGATTTATCTTTATTACCTGTGCTATTTCTGTATTAATTATAGTTTTTAATTTATTTGATTTACTTGATGCTGCTGGCGGCGTTCCCTTATCTACGTCATTTTTGTTAGCTATATTGCAATTGCCAAATTTTATTCGAGAAATGTTTATTTTCTTTATTATGATTTCGGTAATGACTACTTTTTATTCTTTATCGCTCAATAATGAAATTACAATTATGCGAAGCTCAGGATTATCCCTATTTAAAATTATTTTACCCATTTCGGTTGCTATTTTTGTTATTGGCATAATTTTAATCACTATTTTTAATGAAATTGTTATAATATCAGATAAAAAATATCAAAAAATTGAAAAATCTATAAAAAAAGATGTAAAAGATAGTTTTATTTATAATCCAGATGAGGGTATTTGGTTTAAGCAGAGTAATTTTGATAATGCTGGTGGTAAAATTATTTTCCGATCTAATTCAGCTAATAGTCGCGATATTATATTTTATGATGTTAAAATATGGTTCTTTGATGAAGATAATAAATTTTATCAAAAAATTGATGCTGCAGAATTATCAATGAAAGGGCAATATTTTATTGCCAAGAATGTTAAAATTAATGATGATAAATTAATAAATAAATATATTGCTGATTTTTCTATGAGGACAGATTTAACACCAGAATTTATAAAACAAAAAATTAGTACTAATTTTAGCAATATTAAATCTTTTTCAATTTTTGAATTACCATATTTAATTGAGGATATGAAAAATTCTGGATATTCTACCAGAAAATTTCAGATCTATTATCATTTTTTATTATCAAAACCATTCTTATTGATAGCAATATCATTTATCTCCTTATATTTTACCATTGTTAATGCGCGTAATAAAAACAATATTATCAATTTTGTTATTGGTATAATTATTAGTTTTTTATTATATATTTTTATGTCAATTTCTTATGCTTTTGGCGCTTCTGGATTTTTGCCATTTTTTGTATCAAGTTGGTTATTTACTGTTATTATTCTTGCTATATCAATATTACTTCTAATAATTAAAGATCATTCTTATTTAAATAGCAGATAGACTTGTAAAATAATTTTTATGTTATTATTATACCAATTATTTAACAATTATTACATAATTATGAAAAATATATTTATTATCAAATTAATTGCCATTGTATTTTTAATGACCTCTTGCTCCGCTCTTGATAAAAAGGAGGTTAAAGATAAGCCAGAAGTGACTGGTCAAAATATCAATCTTCCAGATTGGGTTTTAGATCCTAAGATTGAAACTGGTATTGCTGCGGTTGGTATTGCTGCACCAAGTCGTGGTGGTTATAGATTCCAAATTCCAAAAGCTGAAGCTGATGCTAAAGCTAATATTGCCGGTATTTTACAATCAGAAATTTCTAGAGTTACAAAAAATGCTCTTAGAGAATCTAAGTTAAATGATGTAAATGATGTTGAAGAATTTTTCTCTCAAGCAACTAAGGATGTCATTAAAAATGTTAAATTAGCTGGAGTTGAAAGAATGAACATGTATAAATCTGATGATGGTTCATTATTTATTAGAATGGCTATTAGAGAAAATAACTATGCTAAAGCTTTAAAAGATAGTCAGGCATTATTTAGTCAAGTAATTGCCAATTCTAATATGAGTCAATCTAATATTGATCAATCTCAAGAGGCAGTTCAAGATATGTTTGATGAGCTTGAAAATGAAAGGCAAAAATAATATAGGATAAATTTCTTATAATTATATATTAAGCTTGCTTAAAAATTTCTAAAAAATTAAAATAAATTTTAATGATAAATATATCTAGGATTTTTGTAATTTTTACATTATGTTTTTTATCTATCGCATGTGTTAAAGATATTAAATCCAATATTGAAGCAGGATCTGCATCTAAAAGAATTTCTGCCTCTGATAATAATACTCAACCTTTATTCGACGAATTAAAATAATTATGATTAACAAAATAAGTTTTTTCTATATTGTATTTTTTGCTATTCCTGCTTTTGCTAATGAGGCTTCTCCTCAGCCTGATTTATTAGGAAGTTTTGCACCTTTAATTCTAATTTTTGCCATTTTCTACTTCTTCATGATTAGACCACAACAAAAAAAGATGAAAGAAAGGGAAAAAATGGTTAATGATTTAAAGATTGGTGATGCTGTTATCACTGATTCCGGTATTTACGGCACTGTTTCTAAAGTTAATGACAAGGAATCCCTTATATTATTAGAAACCTCAAAAAATAATATTATTAAAATTAGAAAACAAAATATTATTGAATTAAGCGAAGAAAAAAAATCTACAAAATCTACAAAATCTACAAAAGCCAAAAATACTCCAAAAATTATCAAAAAAGATAAGAAAAATAATAAAAAATAATGTTATATTTTTCTAAATGGAAGATTGCTACCATCATATCTATATGCATAATATCGATTTATTTTGCTGTACCTTCATTTATTCCAGATTCTTACAAGAATAATGCTTTATCTAAGATTTTTTTAGGTGAAAAAATATCTTTAGGATTAGATTTAAGGGGTGGGTCGCATATTTTATTAGAAATTGACACTGATTATTATATTAAGGAGCAGTTGGATATTTTTCGCTCGGAATTAAAAAATGGCCTTAAGGAAAAAAAGATTCGCGCTCTACCAAGAACTTCTATTGATAAAATAATTATCATTGCAAAAAGTGACAAATATTTTAATGATATCAAAAAAATCGCTTACAAAATCAATAATAATATTAAAATTGAGGAGTTGGATAAGAGGTTGGTAATTAAATTTACTGATTCTGAAATTTTAAACATTAAAAAAAGACTAATGTTACAATCTATTGAGATTGTAAGAAGAAGGATCGATGAAACTGGAACAAAAGAGCCAATTATTCAATCTCAAAATATTGATCGTATATTAGTTCAGGTTCCTGGATTAAGCAATCCTGAGCAAATTAAAAATATTCTTGGTAAGACTGCTAAAATGACTTTTCATCTAGTTGAGGGTGGTATGCAGATCGATGAAAATATCAAAATATCTAATAATATTTCTAAATTATATGATGATGAGGGTAGGGCTTATCTTATTTATGATGAGGTTATATTAAGTGGAGATATGCTAATTAATGCTAATGCCACTTATTATGAGGGTGAGCCGGCAGTTACATTTGAATTTAATAATGCTGGAACTAAAAAATTTGCAAAAATTACCAGGGAAAATATAGGCAGATTATTTGCCATTGTTTTGGATAATAAAATTATTACAGCACCTCGTATTAATACTGTTATTAATCAAGGTTCTGGTGTTATTTCTGGTAATTTTACTATTGAAGAAGCTAAGGAAACTTCAATAATTTTAAGAGCTGGTGCTCTTCCTGCTCCCTTATCTATTATTGAGGAAAGAAGTGTTGGGCCATCACTTGGATTGGATTCAATTAAATCAGGTGTAATATCAATTATTATTGGTTTTATTTTGGTGATATTGCTAATGGTTGCTATTTATAAAATTTATGGTTTTGTGGCTGTTATGGCTTTAATAGTTAATATTGCTATCATTATATCATTATTGGCATTTATTGGCTCTGCATTGACATTACCGGGCATTGCAGGCATTGTTTTGACGATTGGTATGGCAGTTGACGCTAATGTTCTTATTTTTGAAAGAATAAAGGAAGAGATGACCAAAAATAAGAAAAAAATGGTTGCGATTGATAATGGCTTTTCCGAGGCTTTTAGAACAATTATCGATTCTAATATTACAACTTTAATTGTTGCATTATTTTTATATTTATTGGGAACTGGTTCGGTTAAAGGTTTTGCTATTACCTTATCTATTGGAATATTAGCTTCAATGTTTTCATCAATCATGCTTACCAGAATGTTGATTACTTTTTGGACTAAGAGATCTATTTCTCGATAAGGATCAAGTTTCTAAATTATCATTAATCATTATTTAACTGTAATATTTTTCTGGCAATTTCTTTGTCTGACTGGTTCATGAATCGATTTTTTTCTAAATAATCTATCGCATATTTACCTTTGGAATCTTTTTGATATATATCAGCTCCATTTTCAACTAGAAATTTAATCATTCTTAGATCTCCCTGCCAAGCAGCATATATTAATGCGGTTCTTTGATAGGTTGATAATGCAATATAGCTAGCCTTTTTACTTGCAAATATATAGGTATTTAAATCAATATGAGCCCCATATTTAATTAAAATCTTAGTTGATTCTAGGTTATTTTCTTGGATAGCTCTAAAAATTGGTGTTTTACCAAATGAATTGCGTTGATTAGGGTTAAAAAGCCAATCCTTAAGTAAAAATTCAAGAATATTAGCATTATTAATTGCCACAAAAAGAGGGGCGCTAATATAAGCAAAATCACCCTTATTATTAAGATTGTCAATTCTGATATTATTAATTATTGAAGATATAGAATTTAGATCATAATCTCTGATAATTGCTGCATTTAAAAAAGTGATTAAGGCAATTTTATCCCTCTCTTTTTTGTGTTTTTCTGTGTATTTTGTAATTAATGGTAATAAATTATTTTTATTATTTAAGATCGCTATAAAAAGAGGGTCATTATAATATTTTGCCCAAATGTTATTGGATATAGGTAGGTAATTTGTAAGATAATTATTTAATGATATTTTGCTTATTTTATAGGATTTATTTTGTGCTATATTGAGTTTTTTATTATAATATCTAGATAATTCATTGATAGATAATCTTATTTGTCTTTGAATTTGGTTGTATTTTTTTAAGTTCCAGAGGCCAAATGATGACCAAAATGTTAAATAATTATCGATTTGATCTTTTTGAAATTTATATTTATTGTCAGGTAAGAATAGTAATTTTATTCTTTCTAAATTTTCATTCCTATATGAGCTAATATTCTTATTGCTTTTGCTGCTATTTATTTGTTTTAAAAAATTATTTAATTTATGTAATTGTGGTAATTTAACCTCGTTATATATTATATTTCCTAAGAATTTATCTCTTTTATCATTAAAATGCGATTTGTAGGAATTTAATAAAGTTATTTTATGTTTTTCGATAAAAGAAATTGGCAAATCAATTGCTAATAAACTCATTCCTTTTAGGAAATTATATTCATTTTGTAACATTATTTTTATTGAATAATTAGCATCAAGCCAGTTACTCAAAAATATATCATTAGCTGATATATAATCTTCAATTAAATCTGTAATTTTTTTATTTTTATCTTCAATTTTAATTAAGTCAAAAAAATAGATATATGATTGGAATATATTAGAATATTTATTATCAGACTCTTCAAAACATTCAATTGATTGCTTGATATTGGAATATATTATGTCTAAACAATTTATTTTTGGCGGGCCATCTTGTGCTATAGCATTATTTAAATATAGCGATGTTATGATTATTAATATTTTTCGTATTTGCATCTTATCAAAATTGATTATGATGAGACCTTTGCATAATTGAAGTAGTTTGATTTTTTAGATAATTTTAGGCAAAATTTGATGATT
>JAOFKK010000054.1 GCA_028040005.1 Rickettsiales bacterium | reverse complement strand
ATATTTATTGCTGTAATCATATTATTTAATAGTAAATCATTCGCCCTATCTATCATTCGCGATGGAGAAATTGAAAATTTTTTACAAAAATTAGCAAATCCACTAATTAAAGAGGCTGGATTAGAATCTAAAAATATTAAAATTTATATTGTTAATAATAATATTATAAATGCCTTTGTATCTGGTGGTCAAAATATATTTATTCATAGCGGCTTAATAACTAAATATAATGATCCCAATATTTTACGAGGTGTATTAGCGCATGAAATTGGCCATATTGCAGCAGGTCACTTAGCAAGAGGATCTGAAGAGATGAAAAAAGCACAAAATATCATGATGCTAACTTATCTTGCTGGCATATTATCAGCTGCCACGTCGGGATCTGATGCGGGCTATGCTATGTTAATGACCGGCAATCAATTGGCAGAAAGAATATTTTTAAAATATAACCGATCACAAGAAGAAGCTGCTGATATTTTGGCATTGCAATATTTAAAAAAAACCAATCACAATCCTTTGGGATTATTGACAATATTAAAATTATTTAAATCTCAAATGTCAGGGCAGGATATTATTGACGAATATGCTTTGACCCACCCAATTAGTCAAAAAAGAATTAATTTTATCAAGGCTAATTTAAGTCAATTTTCCAACGCTAGCTATAATAAAATCCTTACCAAAGATCATTACCAGATGCAAAGAATAATCTCTAAATTAAAAGGTTTTCTAGATGATATTAAAATATCCCTAAAAGAGACAAAAGACAAAAAGGATTTTTATAATCTCTATCAAAGATCTATCGCTCTTTTTAGATCGGGTCAAATTCAAAAATCTCTTCAAATTATTGATCAATTATTAATCGAAAATCCTAAAGATGCTTATTTGTTAGAATTAAAAGGGCAAATATTATATGAATCTGGCGATATTAAGAATGCTATTATTTTTTATAAAAAATCTCTTAATTTAAATAAGAATAATTTTTTGGCCAAAATGGTATTTGCCAAAGCAATTTTAGATTTAAATAGTGAAGATCCGCAATTAATTAATATTGCTATTAAAAATCTTAAATTAGTGTTATTTGCTGAAAAAGAAAATCTTTTAGGCTATAAGTTACTATCAAAATCATATAATAATATAGGAGATATTGCTAGAGAGAATTTAACATTGGCCCAATATTACTTACTACAAAAAGATACCGAAAAGGCCAAAGAATATGCCAAAAAAGCCAAAACATTATTCAATGAAGATGATCAAAATGAATTATTAAAAATAAGAGATATAATAAAATTAAGTAATATTGACAAATCTAAAACAAAATCTTCTAAGTAAAAAATATAATCCAAAATATAAAATAGCAGAAGATAAGATAGTTATAAATAATTGTAATATATCAAAAATTTGATAATGTTCCCAGAAATTCTGTAAGAATATCAAAAATATTAGCATAAATACAGATATTACAAAGATAATAATTAAGTTTTTATAAAATATAGATTCAAAAGAAAAATATCTTTTTTTAATAAGTTTTGTAATTAATAAAGTTAAATTAACATAGGATGCAATTGCTGATGCTATAATAACTCCTAAATAATTAAAATATTGAATTAAAATTAAATTTAAAATTAAATTAATAATAAGGCATATAATAGCAATTTTCATCACTATCTTGGTATCACCTCTAGCAAAAAATGCTGGTTCAAAAATTTTAACCAAAATAAAAGCAGGAAGAGCAGCAGCATAAATCATCAAAGCATTTGCAACTTTTATAGTTTCATTATTAGTAAAATTATCTCTTTCAAATAAAATCTGAATCACATCTTGCGACAAAAAGCAAAGACCGATGGCAGATGGTAGGGCAATTAACAATGCAACCGATAAAATTTTATTATGTAAATGATTGGCTTTTTTAAAATCTTTATTTTTAATTTTTTTTGAAAGAGTCGGAAGTAAAGTCACCGAAAGAGCAATACCAATCATTGCTAATGGCAATTGATTAACCCTATCTGCGTAATAAATATAAGAAATACCACCAGCAAAAAGACTAGCAATAGCAGTATCAACTAATAAATTCATTTGCATGACATTAGCGCCTATAATTCCTGGAGCTATTCTCTTAAAAAATATTTTTATATCTTGGTTAATTTTAGGAAATTTAGGATATATTAAAATTCTATGTTTGATAGAAAAAATAATAATCCAAATTAATTGAAAAATTCCTGCAAAAAATACAGCAAAAGATAAATTATAAGCTAAATTTGGGAATTTATCTCTTAAAAAAAGCAGAAAAACAATAAAGGTTAAATTTAATATAATTGGAGTAGATGAAGATGCTGCAAATTTACCAAATGAGTTAAGAATGGCAGAAAATAATGACACTACACAGATGAATAATAAATAAAAAATAGTTATTCTTGATAAATCGACAGCTAAGGAAAGATCATTTGGATTGTCTCTAAAACCAGGAAAAATAGCAGATATAAAAAATGGCATAGAAATTTGCAGCAAGATAATTAATATCAATAATATAAAAAATAAAAAAGATAATATATTTTGAGCAAATTTTATTGCATCTGTTTGATTATTTTCTAATTTACTAGCAAAAATAGGGATAAAAGCATTATTAAAAGCTCCTTCAGCAAATACCCTGCGAAAGAAATTTGGCAATTTAAAGGCAGCAAAGAATATATCGGACAAAACACTAACGCCAATATATTTAGCAATTAGAACATCCCTAATAAAGCCAAAAATACGAGAAATTAACGTTAAAAATGAAAATATAGAAGCTGATTTTAATTGTTGTAACACTATAAATTAATTTGCAGATATCCTTCCTATATTACCAAAAAATTCAGAAAAGATATTTTTATTTGGATTATCCACCTTACTATAATCAGAAATATATTTTATATCTTTTTTATCTTCTAAATTATAATGTGTCATTTTTGCAACAAATTTTTGATTCTTATCAAATTTTATAGTGATAATCTTTCTTTCAATAATGTCTGGCTTAAAAAATAAGAATTTTTCTTTTTTTTGAGAAAAATAAATCCATATCGGATCATTACCAAGAAAGGATATCGCCGTTGGAGATCCCATAATATTTAAAACTTCATCCTTTGAAGTTATTTCTTCCTTTATTATTTTATAATTAGCTGAATCTATAATATATCCTTGATTTTCAATCTTGGTCAAACAAGAAGATAGAAAAAATAAAATAAATATTGCTGTTAATTTTGTCATTAATTTTGAAATTGTAAATATGCTGCTCTCATAGAAGCATATAAATCAAAAGAGTTATTTCTTGCATCTTCTAATAAATCAGAAACTTCATCATATTTATTAATAACCCTAATTGTTGTTAATTTATAAATATTACTATCTGATAATATATTTCCTCCCCCACCTATTTTAAGGCCATTAACTGACAATGGGTCAATCACTCTTTCAACTAAAAATCCAGAAAAATTCCTAACATTACTAGGCCCCAAAAAAGGTAAAACCAAATATGGGCCAGAAGACATATTATAATGAGCTAATGTACTGCCAAAACTCTTCTTTTTAAAGGTAATTTCTTTAGATTTGGCAATATCAAAAAGACCAAATATACCAATAGTGCTATTAATTAAAAAATAAGAAAAGCTGTCCCTAGCATTAGATATATCACCCTGTAATAAAGAATTAGCAACATCTAATGGTCGAGATAGATTGTGTAAAAAATTTCCAATTCCAGTTCTTATAAATTTGGGAGCAACAAAGCGATAACCCTTATTAACTGGCCTCATAAAATATTTATCAGCCTTCTCATTAAAATAAAAAACTTTACGATTAAATTGCTCAAATGGATCATCAATTTTTAAAGATAGGTCATTATCGCCATAATCCTCTAATTCAAAAAAATCATCTTCTGTATATTCTTCAGCTAATGTAACATTAATTTGAGAAAATAAGATAAAAATACTAATGATTAAAGTTAATATTTTATACATTCTAATATTTATATGGTGGTAATGAAATATCATTACTAACAATTACCGTCATTTTTGTACCATGAGCTATTCTAATAATTGGGCTAATATTTATAGATTCTTCAATAGTCTGAGTTACCGTATCAATAATAGCGCCCGTAACCTGATTTAAAACTTGAGCGGAAGCTGAAGAGGTTGATATAACTGAACCATCGCTACCTGTAGTTGTACTAGCATCATTATTGATCAAAGCATCTGTAGCTAACGCGCCACCAACAGCCAATACACTAGTAAGTAATGCATTTGCAACTGTTGAAGTATATTGATTATCAACTTCACCTGAAATACCAGATCTTCCATATTGATCTGAAGCTTTTAATGATACAGTAATTTCTAACCCATCTGGCCTAATAATTCTGGTCCAGTTAATTTCAACCCTGGCCTGACCCCTTGTAATATTGCTTGAATATGATCCAAATAATCTTGTGCCTTTGGGTATTAAAATATTGCTACCAGATTCCGCATAAACATCTCTACTAACAATTCCCCTAATATCGCCAGGAACTTCAGTATTTATAGCTGTTTCCAATATTGCTGTTAACATTTTACCCTGAGCTATAATACGAGATAAATCCTTAGTTTGTGTTGGTGTTTCTGGAGTTACTGCTATTGGTTGCTGAATGGCATTACCTTTTAAATCAACAATACTACCTTCATATCCAACACTATTTCCTGGTGGTAATTGTATATTGCCAGTCATTATTGGTGTTTTTCTTGGATCTTGTATTTCTGGTTCTTGAGTTTGTTCTTGATTTGCCGGTTGTGAGGGCTCCCCCCCTATATCCTCAATATCTAAAATTGGAGATTCATTCGATTGATCAACACCTTCTTCTACGGGTTTAGTTGCAGTTGGGTATATATCCTCTTCTGTTACATCTGGCAAATCAGGTAATGCTGGTAAATCAGGTAATTTTGGCTGCTCTAATACTATATCGGAAGATTGATCTATAATATCAGGATCATCATTTAAAATTTCTATATCCGCTTCTGGAGGTGGGGGGGATGACTCAACTTCTTGATCAATAATTGATCCATCAGTTTCGATATCATATTCTTCTACTGTTTCAGCACTTTCTTGAGAAAAAATAAAATAAAAAACTAAACCAAATAAAGCTATAATAGCTATAATATTGATTAATTTTCTAGCTTTTCCTGTGCCAACAGAATTTTGGCCATCTGGAACATTAGATTGATATTCATCATCGTTAAATTCCTCCTTTGGATCTTCCTGTTGCGGCTGCTTCTTAAAATTACTCTTTAGCATAGATCATAATTTGGCATAAATCGTAAATTTTAGCATAGATCATAAATTTATAAAATTAATGAATATATGAGACCTTTGCATAATTGATTTTTTAATTATGCAAAGGTCTCATATTGCCAAAAAAACCCATCTTACCCAATGATAAAATATTATCATTAGGTAACAATAAGGAAGGTTTTAAATTTAATTATTTTTTAGAAGATATTTTTTTTACTAAAGATGTTATTAAACCCCTTTTAGATTGAATAATATAAATCATATTTAAATCACCCCAAGTATTAACCATTGTTCTAAAACGATCATGTATTGGATCAACTGCTAAAATTATTGATAATAACTTACTCGTAACAGCAGCAGGAACAGAAAATGACTGATACATACTAGTTAACATAATTAAAGATGCACTAGGCACGGCAGCAGTTCCAAAAGAAAGGCCAACAGCAGTTAAAACAACAGACCAAAATGATATATCAACAATGCCAGCAAGTTGAGCGCCAAGTAAAAAATAAACAACCAAACTAATACTAGTACCATCCATATTAAAAGTAGCTCCAACAGGCATTAGTGCCTCATTATGACCCCTATCCTTCATATCATCCGGAACATTTAATCCAGAAGCAGCCTTAATATTAACACCTAATGTTGCAGCGCTTGATGCAGTGGCGCCAGCGGTAATTAAAACTGGGACACCTTTTTTAAGGAAAGAAAAATAGCTTTCCTTATTAGGAACGCCAATAGTAAATACTGTCCTTACGATAGGTAAAACAATTAATTTATAAGATAATAAAATAACACCATAACACATAATAAACTTACCTAAATCAAGGAAAAAAACAAAACCCCTATCATTTAGAATTTGCAAGAATGAAGAATATACAGCCAAAGGTGATAATAATAATATCGCCATTAAAATACCGAATATTATTTTATCAAAAAAATTAATAAAAACCATAGAATAAGAAGAGTCATTTTTTAATTCCCTAGCCTCTTTATATTCTGTTTTAAATTTTTTAATGAATGATATTTTATCAAAAAATACAGATGCAAGTAAGATATTAATAACAGCCAGAATTTTCTTTATAACAAGGATAAAATAATGATGTATAACATAGCGACAAATTATAGAAGTACAAAAGGCAACTATCATTATTAAGATAATCTTTGGTATACCACCAGGCGATTTTTTAGTGAATTCTGTTGCATCAACACCAGATAAAGCAGGAGCAACAATATCTGCAAATGGAAATAAATCATAGACATTATAAGCAAATATATTGGCAATTAATGTCGAAATAAAGTAAAGTAATATTATGTCACATAATAATACAATAAAATTTAAGGCCTTACCTTCTGGGGTTCTAAAGAATACGCCAAACATAGAAAATGCAATTAACGGATTAATCCACCATTTTAAAGGCTGAAAAAAAGTATTTTTTAAATCCTTATATATTTTATCTTCTAGTTGAATACCAAAATAATATGATATAACTGATAAAAATATGCTAGCAATAAGGGCAATCGTAAGTATCTTAGAAAATCTATTATCGTTTGATTTAGTAGAACTCATAAAATTTAATGTTTAATTTATTAAAAAAAATATTATATGATTTTAAAACAAGAAATCAACTTAAAATTTATACAAAACTATATCCTTCCATGGTTATGCAGGGATATAATACCATTTCCCAACCTTAAAGTAACTTTTGTTGCTAATTGGAATCGGATATTTTACCTATGATTTTTTGACGGAAATACTGGATGTATTTTCTCATAAAAATCATGGGTAAAATTGTCGATTATCAATAGCAACCCGAAGGGCTGTGGTAAATTTAAGAAATTTACAAGATAAAA
>JAOFKK010000053.1 GCA_028040005.1 Rickettsiales bacterium | reverse complement strand
CCGATTTTCACGAGTTAGAGAATAGATGAATGGCTCAGCGGGCAATCCACATTACTAACTTTTTCCACAGGGTTAGAATCCTTGTTTTATAAGGCTTTACCAGTTGGCTTTCTATTTAGAGATTTGGAGGCCGAACGAGCGGTAATTACTTTTTACAAAAAATTTACGCCTCTTTTCCTTATCTTATCAAGGCAATATTTATTGACTTTTATTGTCAGAAATATTATCATATATTTATGACTTTAATTTAATTACTTTTGGGTAAGCTATGAGTGCTATAAAAGACAAAATCCTACAAAGAATAAAATCCAAAAAAAGAGGCTGGGTTTTTTGTGCTAAAGATTTTGCTGACCTATCAACTAGAAATACTATTGATAAGAATTTAACTAGATTAATTGATGATGGTTTTATTACAAGAATTGGTTGGGGAATTTACTATTATCCCATTGTTCAAAAAGATATTGGAGTTATTCCGCCATCAATTGATGATATTGCAAAGGCAATTGCTCATTCTTTAGGGGTATCAATTTTTCCTTCTGGAGCGGTTTGTGCTAATATTTTAGGTTTTTCCAATCAAGTGCCGGCTCAAAATAATTACTTCACTACAGGAAGATCGTTTAAGAGAAAAATTGGCAATAATATAATTTGCTTCAAACATACTAAAATTAATCCTCCTATTGATGCTCCAAGTAAAATAATGCTAATTTTAAATGCTTTAAGCTATTTAGGTAAAAATAACATTACTGACGATATCTTAAATAGATGCGCATCGATATTAAATTCTGTTGATAAAAAATATTTAACTAAAATGTCGAGCAATCTTTCTTCTTGGATGGCAGATATTATCTACAAACTAAATACCACATAGATGAAAAAATTTATTAAACTAAATTCCAGTGAAAGAAAAAACTTAATTCAGAAGGTGGCGAATGATCTTGGTTTAAGATTTGATATTGTCGAAAAGGATATTTGGGTTTGCTATGTTTTGCAAAAATTATTTTCAAATGAAGTATTGAAAAATAATCTTATTTTTAAAGGTGGTACTTGCCTCTCAAAAGCCTATGATGCAATTAGCAGATTTTCAGAAGATGTTGATATTACCATTAATTCAAATGTTTTGGAAATTAGTGGTCAGTCACAAAAAATTGATAAAATTAAATCTAGAAACAGAAAAGCGGCTAGAAAATTTGTAGAAAATGAAATTTTACCAATTTTAAAAACAGTGTTTAATGCTGATCTTGGAAGCAAGAATTATGAGCTAGTTTTTGATGAAGAGGATAAAAATAACACAACTTTATTTTTTAATTTTCCTCATTCTCCATCCGATATTTTAGCAACCGAAAATAACGAAGTATTAACAACAGAAGATGGCTTTGTAATTGCCTTGGAAAATAATAATTACAACTACATCAAACCAAAAATAAAATTAGAATTTGGTGCTTTAGGTGGAATATGGCCATCAGAAAAGAAGATTATCAAGCCATATGCAAAAGAAATATTATCTGATTATTTTGATGAATTTGAAGTTAATACCCTTTCCATCAAAAGAAATTTTACCGAAAAATTACTAATCCTTCACTCAATAACTCTTCGTCCTGAAGAAAAGCCAATTAATCAAAATTACTCCAGACATTATTATGATGTTTATTCCATATTAGTAAATGGCTTAAATATTAATCCAATAGATGATTTAGAAATTTTAGAAGCAGTCGTTAAAAACAAACATGATTTCTGGAATGAGAGTTGGGTTGATTACAGCAAAATTAAAAAATTCTTTGATATTAAATTAATTCCAAACGAGTCCCGAATGACTGAAATTAAAAAAGACTACAAAAATATGGAAGAGATGTTTTTTAAGGATTTTCCAAAATTTGAAGCAATGCTTTTAAAGCTGCAGGATTTTGAAAATTCTTTGATAGCAAATAATAACAAACATTCATGACTTTAGAAAAAATCATCCAATTAAAAAAAGAATTAGATGATTTGCATCTCAAAGAAAAATCAATCCTAGAAGAAATCTCACATCTTGAGCAATTAGAATTAAGTAACAATCAAAACAAAATCTATCTTGGCACTAAAATCCTCTCAAAAATTGCTGAATCTCCTGAAGATAAAATAAAATTATTTCATAGATTATTTGTTTGTAGAACTTCAGTATTTCCTAAATTATGGATTAATCATAATAAAGGCACAAAAGGATATTCGCCAGTTTGTAATAATGAGTGGGTAAGAGAAATTTGTAATAAGCCAAAAATAAAATGTTCAGACTGTCATAGTCAAAGCTTTGCCCAGCTTAATGAAAATGTAATAAATGATCATTTAAGGGGAAAACAAATAATTGGAACTTATGCCATTGATTTTGATGATAGTTGCAAATTTATAGCTTGTGATTTCGATGGTAAAGATTGGGAAGTTGCAGTCATAAATTACAAAAAATCTGCAAATGAATTAGGGATTGAAGTTGCAATTGAGAAATCAAGATCAGGAAATGGATCGCATGCTTGGATATTTTTTAGTGAAAAAATTGAAGCAAGAATAGCAAGGCAACTTGGAACATTAATTTTATCAAAGGCTCAAGAAAATTGCCATATTATAAAATTTGATAGTTTTGACAGATTCTTTCCAAATCAGGATTTATTGCCAAAAGGTGGCTTTGGTAATTTGATCGCTTTGCCATTACAAAAAGATAAGAGAGAATTAGGCAATTGTGTATTTTTAGATCAAAATCTAAATGCAATCCCCGATCAATGGGACTACCTTTCAAATATTCATTTGCTTTCAGATTTTGATATTCGAAATATCATTAGTAAATATTCAGCAGATCTATTTTCTGATTTTAATTTTGATGAGGAGGTAGCAGCAAAAACTGATGAAAATATTCTAAGAGACGACTCAAAAGAAAAGATTCCAGATATTTCGGGGCAAAAAATAATAATTACAAAAGATGCGCAAATTATTATCCCAACAAAGTCAATTCCTAGCAGATTAATTACTAAATTAAAAAGATTAGCAACTTTTCCAAATATAGAATTTTATAAAAAAATGCGGATGAGATTGCCAACTTACCCATTGAGTAGATTTATTTTTGCTGGAGAAGTTAGAAAAGATCACATTCTTTTACCAAGAGGTATTTTAAATAAAGCCACAGCCTTACTGCAAGAGGCAAAAGCCGAAATTGAAATAATTGATAAAAGACCAAAATTTAAAAAAATTAAAATTAAATTTACAGGTGAATTAACCAAATCCCAAAAGCAGGCAACCAGAAAATTCTCTAAACAAGAAGCGGGTGTTTTAGTAGCCACTCCAGGTTGTGGTAAAACAGTTATGGGTTGCTATTTGATTGCTAAACGAAAATTGCCAACTTTAGTTTTGGTTCACAAGCAACCGCTAATTAATCAATGGCAATCAAGAATCTTAGAATTTACTGATTTTGATAAAAAAGAAATTGGCATTGTGGCTGGCGCCAAGAAGAAGCCAAAAAACAAGATTGATATAGCGATGCTGCAAACTTTGACAAGAATGGAAAATGTAAAAGAATTTTTATCAAATTATGACCACATAATTATTGATGAGTGCCATCATATTCCAGCTATATCTTTTGAAGATGTTCTAAAGCAAGTAAAAGCAAGATATATTCTAGGATTAACTGCTACCCCATACAGGAAAGATGGTTTAGAAAAATTATTATTTTATCAATGTGGTGATGTTGTTCATAATATGGAATCTGAGACTGAAAAGAATTTAGCAAAATCAGTAATTATAAAAGAAACTGGATTTAGATTTAATGACGAAGCTGGCAATAATCTTCCTATTCACATGTTATGGTCAGAGCTTACCGAAAATGAGAATAGGAATAATATGATAGTAGAAGATATTACTGCCACGCTTAATGATAACAGAACAACTCTGGTTATTTCTGATCGTAAAGAACATTTAAAAGTTTTAAAAGAAAAAACAGAAAAAAAATTAGATAAAAATTATAAGGCAAAATTATTCAGATTAGATGGTGAATTATCAGCTAAAATCAGAAGGGAAATCTTAGCAGAGTTGCAAGAATCCTACGAACAAGATAATAAATACTGTCTTTTTGCTACTTCATCTCTAATTGGCGAAGGTGTAGATATTGCTGAGCTTGATACTTTGATTCTGGGATTGCCTCTGTCTTTTGAAGGAAGGATGGTTCAATATGCAGGGAGGTTAAATCGTTACCATAAAGATAAAACCGACATTAAAATCTATGATTATTTAGATTCTTACAGCACTATTGCGCTGAAAATGTATAAAAATAGAGTTAAATTTTACAATAAATCAAATTATAGAATTCAAAATGGCTAAAAAATCTCAAAATCATTGGAATGAAATTAAGGTAGAACTGGGCAAAAGGTCTAATGCTGTCGATATTGTCAAAGAACTATATGAACTCAGTGATCAAAATAAATATTTTCTTGAGGCAAGATTCTTAGATTTTACAATTAATACAATTGAACCGTATAAGAAAATTATTGTTAAAGCCCTAAATCCTGATCCTTTTAAAAATGAACCTATTTTTATTGATAAAGCCCAAAAAGCAGTTGAGGATTACAAAAAATCAACCAATGACCATAATACCTCAATGGAACTTGCCTTTTTATTTTTAAATGAGGCAATAAATTTCTGTGAAGAATATGGATATCGTGAAGAAGATATAGAATGTGCGCTGCAAGAGGTTTATGATATTGTACTTGATATCCTGAAAGAAATCCCAGAGGAATATGATAAATATTACAGAAAAATGAAGGATTTTGAAGGAAAAATAGAAGAGATTACGGGATATGATGTTGATTCAACCGTTGATGACATAAAGCATAATAAGAGCTAATTTTTAGGATTTAACTCAACTAAAATTCTACTTCCCTCTCCCTCAAATCTAATACCCTCATTTTCAAGCACAGCAACAACTTTCTGCATTGTCTCAATTCTTAAATTCCTAGCACCTCTTTCAAAATCACCGATGGTCGCCTTGGCAACTTCTGCTTTTTGGCTTAAATCTTCCTGACTCCAATCCAAAAGCGCTCTGGCAGCTTTGCATTGTTTATAATTAATGATGATATTCATGCGTTATTAACTTGATTAGTCAGTGTTTTAATAGTATTATAGAGTTCAATAGTAGTGTTTATATCTTCTCTAAAGTTGATTTAGCTATTATAAATATGGTAATTATTTTAACAACCTTAAATTTTTCTAATTATGTTTAAAAAAATAAAAGAAAGTAGTGACGAATGTCACGCTAAAATTGAACAGGTTAAAAGTTTGGCCGGCTCCATAGCTCATGAAACAAGAAATCCGCTTGCCGGTATCAAGGGATGCTGTGAGCTGATGAAAAACAATTTAAATGAACTTATAGAATATATTGATCTGGTGGCAGATTCATCGATTCAAGGGCTTGCTATGATTGATATGATTATGGCTAATATCAGGGAAAGTAAAATTGATACGAGTAATTTTATCGATCTATCAATTTCTGATGTGGTTAAAAAAGCTCTAAAACAATTCACCTATAAAAATGAGGAGGAAAAAGATTTGGTAAATTTTAATTTAGAGCAAGATTTCATTTTTAGAGGCGATGAAAATATGATGATTTTTGTTATTTTTAATCTGCTAAAAAACTCCCTTTATTATAAATCAAAAATTGAAATCAGAACTGAAATAAAATCTGATGGCAATTATCTATATTTTAAAGATTATGGCCCTGGAATTGATAAAGATAAATTGGAACTGATTTTTGAAAGCTTTTTTACCTCTGGCAAGAAAGATGGTACAGGTCTTGGCTTACCATTCTGTCGCAGAATTATGAGAGCCTTTGATGGAGAAATTGTTTGTAAATCTGAATTAGGAGAAGGGACAGAATTTGAGTTAAGATTCAATTCATAAATCTTAACTCAATAATAATTAATTCTGATTTTTTAGAAAATGAAGTCATCTTCATTCATGTTAAATTGACCTTGAAGATCAATAGCAAAATCAGAATTTTTATCTTTAATAATTGTATGACCATTCTCAACTACAAATTCAAAAGATTCAAAAGATAAATCTTCTTCAATTGCAGATAGGTTTATTTTATCTGACCTTTGTTCAAAATCTTCAATTTCGTCCATAGCATTAAGTGAAGAATCTTCCAACGACGAAAAATCAAATGAATCAGCTCCAGACCCACCATTTAATATGTCACCATCTAGGCCTCCATTAAGATTGTCATTTCCATTACCGCCCCAAATCTGATCATTTCCATCATCACCATTTAAATAGTCATTTCCATCTTCTCCATAAATTATATCATCACCTGATCCTGCATCTACAAAATCAGCATCACTGCCACCATGAATTAAATCGTTTCCATTTTGAGCATAAATATAATCATTACCACTTCCTCCCCATATTATATCATTGCCATCATATCCATGAAGAAGGTCGTTGCCTTCGCCTCCATCCAAAGTGTCATCTCCGTTTCCTGCATATATAAAATCATTTCCAGAATTGCCTTTTAGAGTATCATTTCCATCTTGACCCCATATCCCGTCATTGCCATTGCCACCTAAAATTAAATCATGTCCATTTTCTCCTGTTAACTTGTCATTATCATCGCCGCCATAAATTTTATCATTATCATGACCTCCTACTATATGATCACTTCCTCTTCCCCCAAATAATGTATCATCACCCGAACCTCCTAATATTTGATCATTTCCATCTTGACCATCAAGTAAGTCATTACCAGCTTGACCATCAACAAAATCATTCCCTGCTTGCATCCAAATGCTATTATTACCATTTCCAGCCCAATATGAGTTGCTACTAGAATTTATGGCATGAGCACTTGTTACTCCGCTCCAACTAAAATATACATTATTGTCAAAATAATCAGTTACTCTATTGAAAATAAATGTATCTTCTTTAAGGCTTGATTTATCAACATTTTTAAGAGTTACTGATTGATTATTGCCAAGATTTATTATTGTATCATCACCTTCTTGTTTGGCATTAGATAAAACTTGATCCAGTGTTATGAACACATTGCCGAAGTTTATCTTATCTTCCAAAGAATTAAAGTCCTCGATAACATCTTGTGAATCAGAATGTGAGTTGAAAACGAAAATATCCTTTGCACTTGATCCATTAAATATA
>JAOFKK010000052.1 GCA_028040005.1 Rickettsiales bacterium | reverse complement strand
TTGCTTGTGGCTAATGCCAATTTGTAATTAAATGATAACAGATAAAATATAAAAAATCAAGTAAAATGCTTTCTACCTCCAATATCTCTGATATTAATTATTACATCAATACTAAATATTTTTCTCTAGCAAAAGAGCAATTGCTTGATGATAAGCAATTTGCAGGATCATTAATTAATGATTTATTAATTGATCAAAAATTTAATAAGGAGGATTTTACCAATCTATGTAAGGGAAAGATCACCACAAAGGATGGAGAATATATAGAATTAGGTAGAAAAAACAAGGATGGAGAATTGGATCATGATATGGGAAGAGATTTAACCTTTTCAGCTCCAAAATCAATAAGTTTGCAACATAATATGGAAGGGGGTGATAAAAGGATAAAAAAAGCCCTTTTTACCGCCACTAAAGAAACATTAGATTATATTGAAAGGAATTATGCATTTACCAGAATTAAGGATGAATCTGGTAAGATAAAATTAATTAAAACAGGTAATTTTTCTGCATCATTACTTTATGAGAATCTTAATCGTAATTTAGAATTTGATGATCATATTCATTGCACAATATTTAATGCTACCAAAAGAAATGATGGCAAGATAAGGTCATTGGAGTTTCGGAAGATTATAGAAAATAAGATGCATTTTGGCATGATCTTTCGTATGAATCTTGCTAATCAAATTCAAAAATTAGGTTATGAAATAGAAATTACCGATAAAAAATATAATTTCTTTGAGATCAAGGGTTTTAATAAAAACATCAGTAAGGAATTCTCGGGAAGAACTGAAGAGATTAATAAAAAAGCCTTTGAATTAAATCAAAACCCTAATGCCAAGACAAAGGAATTAGCTAATTTACTTACTAGAAATGATAAAATATTGTCAGTTTCTAGCGTTAAGGAAGCTATCAATGAAAGGTTAGATAAATTATATGTTAAATATAATCTAACAAAAGAGGAGATAATAGAAAATATCAAATCATTAATCTTTAAATCAAAAAATCCTCCTAAATCTAATTTTAATAATAATAAAAAAATAGATAATGTCAAAACTTCTATTGCCAAAGTTATAGATCATCTTTCTGAAAGAAAATCATATTTTTCTAGAGAAGAAATTGTAAATCACGCTTCTATTGTCTCATTTTCTAATAAGAAGATATTTAGTAGCTTAGATGCTGAAAAGACAATTGATAAATTAATAAATAAGAAATTTCTAATTAAAACAGGCATCAGTAATGCCAATCATCAGCTTTGTTATGGTACAAGAGAATCTTTAGAACGAGAAAAAGCAATTATTTCTATTTGCTATGAGGGTAAAAATAAATTTAATTCTATATCATCAATCAAAGATATAGATCATTATTTTAAACTCCAAGAGCAAGAACATAATATTAAACTTACCAAAGGACAGCTTGATGCTGTTAAATTAATAATTAATTGTAAAGATCAATTTAGCATTATACAGGGCTATGCAGGAGTTGGTAAGACTTTTGCTATTGGTATGGCCAAAAAATATTTAGATCATATCAATAATTTAACTGATAGTGATCATCAAATAATAGGATTAGCCCCAAGTGGTAGTGCCGCTAAAGAATTAGAATCAGTAATTGGCAAAGCTGATACATTGCAATATTTTCTTAAAAAAAATGATAAATATGCTAATGGTAGAGTTACAATTGATGAAATTGAAAAAGAAAAGACACTTTATAAAAACAAAATTATCTTAATTGATGAATCATCTATGATTGGATCTAGTCAAATGAATGATTTATTGAATATCTCAAAAATTTTTAATTTAAAATTAGCGTTTCTAGGAGATAAGAGTCAAGAATTATCAATCGAATCAGGAATACCTTTTCATCAGATGCAAAAGGAAGATCTAAAGATTGCTAAAATGACTGATATTGTAAGACAAAATAATCAGATAGCCAAAGCAATTGCTTATAGCTCCTATGCAAAAGATTTTGAATCAGTCTTTAAAAAAGTAGGATCAAATTTTCTTGATTGCAGTAATCATCCAGAATTACTAGATTTAGATTATTCCGAGAAAAATAAAAAATATTATGTTAGCAATGATCATACTGCCAAAGCAGCTGCAATATTATATCATGATTTTAACAAAAAAGAACAAGAAAACACTTTATTAATTACCCCAAGCAACTCCACAAGACATTTAATTAATCAATATGTAAGAGATCAGTTACCGCTTAATAAAGATAAATCTATTACCAAGAATATCCTTACCAATGAAAATTTAACCATAGCGCAAAAATCAAATTACTATTTTTATGAAAAAAACCACATCCTATTATTTAACAAGGCAATAAGAAGATTCAATATCAATAAAAATGAATATTTTAAGGTAAGTAAAATAAATGATAATAATCAAACCCTTCTTCTAGAATCTATCAATAATAAGGATGAACATAATAAAGGAAAATTAGTAATATTTGATCCTGCTAAAGCAAATTCTTTATTAGAAAATATCGAAATCTACAAACAAGAAGCAAGACAATATTGCCAAAATGAAAAAATCATCTTTACCAGAAAAACAGAAGAAGCCAATCAATTTAAAGATAAACATAAAGATAAAGAAAATAAATTAGAAATACCTAAATTAATTAATTCCACTATTGCAACCATTACCAATATTGACAGAGAATCTAATCATATGGCATTACAAATAAGCGATAGCAATGAAATCATAAATTTAGATCTAAATCACGATGATCATAAACATATCTTATCACATTCTGATTATGGCTATTGTCTAACTAATTACAAATCACAAGGTAAAACTCAAAATAATGTTATTATTGTATTAGAGAGTTACTTCAAACATTTAGCTGATGCTAGAAATACTCTCGTTGCTGTCACCAGAGCAAAAGATAATATCCATATTATAACAGATAGTAAGGAAGAATTAATCAAACAAATTGCCAATAATTATGAAAATAAAAGATCAGATGAAACTGCAATGATTAATGCTAGATATAATAATAACTCCCTATTGGCCGAAAAAATAACATTAAAAGAAAATCTTTTTAAACAATTAAAATCACAAAATTCTTATAATAAATATCAATTAGCATTATCAAATAATCAAGATTTTAATAAATTCTATAGCAAGCAAAGAGATATAACAAGAACAAAAGAACTAAGCACAGAAAACATAAATCCTAATTTAACAAAATCAGATAATTTTACAGGAACATCAATAGATAAAATAATCGAGCCTCACAAGAATTTATTTGTTATCAGTGAAGAAGAAAAGAAGGCCAAAATAAATGAATCATTCAAACAAATACAATTAAGACAAAAAGCATCACTAACTGATGTAGAAAATAAGTATAATAAAAAAGGGAAAGCTCAATCAATCAGATCAAATAAATCAGATAAATCAACCAAAACAACAACAAAATTATCCTATCAAGATAAAAGACAATATATTCTAAATAACCTACCTGATCATGAAATTAAGCAACATCTAACAAATGAAATTATTAATAACTTCAATAATTCTGATCTATCAAAAATGGATCAAGCGATAGATAGTGCTTTTAACAATCAATCACATTCCTATAGATTTGGTAAAAATAATTCATTATCTCTCATCTGGCATGGTAAAGCAGGCTATATAAGGGACTTTAGGACAGATGATGATCTTAGATGGGGTATTGGTAATATTAAATTAACAGATACCGAAAAAACCCTTTATGGCTTAAATGATAATGAACTTAAAGATAAGAATAAAATCCAAGAAATTAAATCTAAAATCAAAACCAAAGAACAAATAGAAAGCCAATCACAACAAAGAAAAACAGAACAGAAATTACAAAATAAAATAAATTATAATAATAAGGCAAAGGAAGCGGAAAAACTCTTCAATTATCATAAAAATCAAAAAATCAATCAAGATCCTAAATTAAGAGAAGAAAGAATTAAAAATCATTCCTATCTCAAAGAAAAAAACCTCAATAATAATAAAAAAATATTAAATAACAAAAATGACATAATAATTACCAAAGATAACAGATTATTAATATCGGCCAAGAACAAAGATAATCAAATCAGAACCATTCAATCAATAGACGCAAAAGGTAATAAAAGATTCCTCAAAGGAGCAGAAAAACAAGGTAATTTCTTCCTTATTAAAGGAACAGCAAAAGAAAATGAAAAAACTATTTATCTAGCCGAAGGTGTTGCAACAGCAATAAGTATTAATCAAGCCACAAATTGCCCTACAATAGCTTGCTTTGATGCAGGCAATATTGAAAAAACCCTAAAGGAATTAACAACAAAATTTAAAGATAAAAATTTTATCATCGCCGCCGATAATGACAGATTCAAAAGAAATAAAGAAACCAATAAGATAGAAGAAAAATCTCAAAATACAGGTAAACAAAAAGCAATTGAAACAGCAAAAAAATATAATGCCAAAGTAATATTACCACACTTCAAAAATCCAGAAAATAAAGATCATATAAAACTCCTATCAGACTTCAATGATCTTCACAAACATTATGGAATTGATCATCTCAAAGAGCAATTGCATAATAAGGAGAATTATTTACATTTAGAAGGGGTAAAAAATTATAGTAAAAATATTGAAATAGTGAAATGAATATAATATCTTTAAGATAGAAGATGACAATAAAATAGAAGTAAAATAATAACCTATTAATTTTTGTAAATTATTACTATGATTATAAAAGATTTAACAGAACATGATTTAACAAATAATCGTAACTCTATAACTTACGATGAAGAAATTAAGGTCGCAGAAAGAATAGAAAAGGAGGATCGTAATATGGTGCAAAATTACGAATATCAAGAAAGATACTTACCTTCAAAAAATAATTTCATTAAAAGAAATATTCTAATTATTGAAGATAATGATGTTGTTTCCACAATATTAGAAAGATTTATTAAAAATGCAGGATATGTTCCTCATCTAATAAAAGATGGATTTGAAGCATTTGAATTTTTAGTTCATGGTAGAGATATAAATTATCTAACTATAAAACCAAGTGAAGTTGATTTTATTATTCTAGATTTATATTTACCAAATGTTAGTGGAAATGCAATCTTAAAAGATTTAAAATTAAAAAATAATAAAGTTCCCATTATGATATTTTCAAGTGATAATAAAGTTTCTACAATTGTTAAATCTATCAAGAAAAATGGTGATGCTAATTCTTTCTTTAGAAAGAAAGATATATTAGAAAATAAAGAAAATCTTACATCTATTCTTAAATCAATTGATAGGACATTTAATGATTCTACAATCTAATAACTCAAAGTTATGACAAATGATAATATTCTGACTTTTTTGCCCAAAATTACTCTAAACTCTTCTTTTGTTAATAATTTTTTATCTTTTGATAATTCAGTTTGTTCTATGGGAATTTTAGAAGAAAGAGAAGACAATCTTGGATTTTTTATAATTAGACCTGATAGATTTATTCCAAGCAATATTACTAATCAAGGATTTAAATTTGGCTTTGGTCTAATTGAAGATAATAATATAATTGCAATTCAGATTGTTTTTCATTTCTATAATTTTGTTACCTATAATGTCATACTAAACCCAAACAATATTATAGTAAGAAAAATATTAGAATTAATAATTGAAAAGAAAAATTATACCTTCTTTGCTATTAATTCTAATGGAAAAGCAACAACATTTAGAGGTGATATTGATCCTAAAACATTATCTTTATTAAAAGAAACTATGCCTAAGATTATGAAAGCCAATAATAGCATAGAAGATTATGAAAATATATGTGAATCATTTTCTAAAAATTCTAATGCAGAAGAAATATTATTAAAATGGGTTTGTAATGATAAAGAAGAATATTTAGATTTAAGTAAGGATAGAGTGGAAATTAATCCAACTTACTAGATTTGTTAGTCATAAATTGCTGCAATTACATAAGCGGTTCCAATCGCTCACACAATTCTTATAGAGAGGAGTTAATTCATTTTTCGTACCTTCCTACCTAACGGATCTAATTTAACTTTCGACAGCTGTGCCGTTAGATCCAAAGTGGTACTATTTTACATGTATCTCGGCTTAACCCAGATGCTAAATTTTCCAAGAAGAATATTAGAAAAATATCAATTTTCTTGATATTTCTGTAAAGAAATTTAGCATAATGCCTTTGGGAATGAAACTGAATATAATAACTCATTTAGAGTAAATAAGTTTCTATGTAAGCTTTGCATAGTGGTAGTTCCCAATCTATGATGTGGCTACACTTCTCCGGACAGATTTTTAACAATTATTAATAAAAATTATGTCCAATCAAAAACGCAATAATTACTCTTCAGAATTCAGATCTTCATCTATAAAATTAGCATTAGAATCGGAACAGCCAATATCTCATACAGCTAGAAATCTAGGGATTAATATCAACACTCTACATACATGGATAAGAAATCAATCAAATTCTAAAGAATCTAATAATATGGTAAAAAATAGTGAATGTCATTTTGATGAGGTGAGAAAACTTAAAAAGGAACTCTCAATAGTTAAACAGGAAAGAGATTTGTTAAAAAAGGCTGCCGCGTATTTTGCAAAGGAATCCCAGTAAAATACGCATGGATTAAAAATAATAGGAATGATTTTTCTATCTCTACTTTGTGTAACTTTATGAAAGTTTCGCGTAGTGGATATTATGAATGGCTAGGTCGTCCAATCAGTAATAGGGATCAAGAAAATATAAGATTAATAAAAATGATTAAAGAAATATTTATTCAAAATCGCTATATTTATGGAACCAGAAGAATTAGCAAAAAGTTATCAGAAAATGATATATTTATCAGTAGACGCAGAATTGGTAAATTAATGGCAATAGCAGAGCTTACCTGTAAAACTAAACGCAAGTTTAAAGTTACAACTGACTCAAGGCATAACAAGCCAATATCTCCTAATTTATTAAATAGAAATTTTGATGTTATTTATCCTAATAAGTATTGGGTAGGAGACATAACTTATATTCCTACATCAGAAGGATGGTTATATCTAGCAACTGTAATTGATCTTTATTCAAGGCAAATTATTGGCTGGTCTATGGCGGATAATATGAGGTCAAAACTTGTTAATGACGCTCTAACAATGGCAATCTGGAAAAGAAAACCCAAGAAAGGGTTAGTTTGGCACTCAGACAGAGGTAGTCAATATGCCTCTGATAGT
>JAOFKK010000051.1 GCA_028040005.1 Rickettsiales bacterium | reverse complement strand
GAATTTTTTAAATATAATTCGCATTTTATTAGAGAGAAGTCGTAATTATCAATTATATGGCGGTATTAGATTTGGTAGTCAAATTACCAAAGAAATTGCTTTTAATGATCTTAATTTTGACCATATTGCTCTTTGTATGGGGGCGGGAAGTCCTAATATTATTGCTTTAAAGAATAATTTAAGTAAAGGTATTCGCAAAGCTTCGGATTTTTTAATGAATTTGCAATTAAGTGGTGCTTTTGGTAAAAAATCTCTATCAAATTTACAAATTAGATTGCCTGCTATTGTTATTGGAGGTGGCTTAACGGCAATTGATACTGCAACAGAGATTTTAGCTTATTATCCGCTACAAATTGAAAAATTTGCCCAAAAATATGATAAAAATTTTGATTTTCTACTAAATGAAGAGGAAAAATTAATAGCTCAGGAATTTTTGGATCATTTTAAGGAATTGCAAGAGGAAAGAAAATTAGCAAAAATTCAAAATAGAGAGGTAGATCTTAATAAATTATTAGAAAAATGGGGTGGGGTAAAAATTTTATATCGTAATGATTTGCAAAAATCACCTTCTTACAGACTTAATCATGAGGAGGTTAAAAAAGCTTTTGAAGAAAATATAAAATTTATTCCAAATATCACTCCTAAGGAGGCTATTTTGGATCAGTTTAATTGCGTTAAGGCCCTTAAAACGCAAGATAATCAGATTTTTCCTGCAAGATCAATCTTAATTGCTGCCGGCATTAAGCCAAATATTATAATTGCTAAGGAAGATAAGGATTTTAATTTGGATCAGGGTCATTTTCAGTTAATTGATGAAAATGGTCAAAATCAAACCAAATCTGGCAGCGTTAAATCTAATAAAATGCATATTTTAACTTACCTTAAAGGCGATAAATCAATTAGCTTTTTTGGTGATATGCATCCAGATTTTTCTGGCAATGTAGTAAAAGCCATGGCATCGGCTAAAAAAGGCTATCCAATTATTAATAATATTTTACCAAAATCTAAAAAATTAGATAATTCAAGTCAAAATTTAAATTATTTATTGCAGGCGCAGATTGTAAAAATCACCAAATTAAGCAATGATATTAGTCAAATTATTATTAGAGCGCCATTAGCTGCTAAAAATTTTAAAGCTGGGCAATTTTACCGTTTACAAAATTATCACTATTTTGCTAAAAAAGAAAATAACATATCATTTGATATGGAGCCCTTGGCGGTAACGGCTACACAAATAGATGATGATCAAATCTCATTCATTATTATCGAGAAAGGTATTTCTTCTAAAATTGCTACTAGATTGCAAATTAATGAAAGAGTAATTTTAATGGGCCCAACTGGTAGCCCAACAAATATTCCTCAAAATAAAAATATCCTTTTAATTGGCGGAACCTTAGGCAATGCTGCCTTTTTATCAATTGCTAAAGCTTTAAAAGCTGCAAATTGTAAGATTATTTATATTTTAGCCCTTAAAAATAAATCTAACTTATATTATCAAGAAAAAATTGAAAAATTAATCGATCAAATAATCTATTCTTTTGAGGAATTAGATAATTTTCAAAAAAATAGAGCAATAGATATTATTTTTCATGGTAATATTACTCAAATAATGCAAAAATTAATTAATGAAAAAAATATCCTTATTCCCTTAAATAAAATTGACCATATTATGGCAATTGGTAGTAATAAAATGATGGAAGCAGTAAAAATTGCTAAAAATCAAAAATTACAAGGGGTTTTTAAAGATAATATTGAGTTTTTATCTCGCACTAATTCGCCAATGCAATGTATGATGAAGCAAATTTGTGCACAATGTTTGCAAAAACATATTGACCTTAAAACTGGTAAGGAATATTTTAGCTATTCTTGTTTTAAGCAGGATCAAAATATTGATCAAATTGATTTTGATCATTTATCTGATCGTTTATCTAATAATTCTTTGCAAGAAAAGATATCTAATAAAATAATTTAATGTTAATTAATTCAATTTTCGGTCCAAAATTTAAAGAATATAAAATAGGCAATATTGTTAAATTAGCCAAGGATAGTGAATTATCTTTAGATTGTGGTAAGAAAATTTCAAATTTTAATCTTGCTTATCAAACTTATGGTAAATTAAATGCTGATAAATCAAATGCTATTTTAATTTGTCATGCTTTTACTGGTGATCAATATGTTGCTTCAACAAATCCCGTAACTGGCAAGAAGGGCTGGTGGGATGATGTTGTGGGCAAGGGCAAGGCTATTGATACGGATAAATATTTTATTATTTGCTCTAATGTTATTGGTGGTTGTATGGGATCTTTTGGACCAAAGGATGTTAATCCTGCAACTGATAAAATTTATGCTTCTGATTTTCCTATTATTACTATTTTTGATATGGTAAAGGCGCAAAAATTACTTGTCGAATATTTGGGAATTGAAAAATTATTCTCGGTAATTGGTGGTTCAATGGGTGGTTTTCAGGCTCTTGAATGGACGGCATCTTATCCTGATATGGTAAGATCTGTTGTTGCTATTGCCACTTCTTTTCGTCATAATGTTGAAAATATCGCTTTTAATGAAATTGGTCGTAAGGCAATAATGGCCGATTTAGCTTGGAAATCTGGCAATTATTTGACAGAAAAAACTTTTCCTCAAAAAGGTCTTGCAGTTGCAAGAATGGCCGCTCATATAACTTATATGTCAAAGGAATCTTTGCAAAGAAAATTTGGTCGTAACTTACAGGAAAAAAAAGAATTATCTTACCAATTTGACATTGATTTTCAGATTGAAAGCTATCTTGATCATCAAGGCAATTCTTTTATTTTGCGATATGATCCAAATTCTTATCTTTTTATCTCAAAAGCTATGGATTATTTTGATTTAGAGGCGGATAATAACAAAGATTTGACAGAAATTTTTGCCAATAGTAATATTAAATTTTGTTTAATTAGTTTTTCTGATGACTGGCTTTTTCCACCATCTGAATTACAAATTTTATCACAAAAATTAAATATTGCAGGTTTAGAAGTTAGCTATGTTAATATTGAAAGTTCTCACGGCCATGATTCCTTTTTGGTTAAAAATGAATCAATGGAAGGGGTAATAAAAGGTTTTTTAACTAACTCAAATTAAAAAATTATGCCAGAAACAGGAGATGAAATTACAAAATTTATAGATAGTAACCCTGATCATAATTTGGTAAAAGAATTTATAAAGGGTGTAAGTGGTAATGACTTCAAAGGTGCTGTAAAACTTCAGACATTTTTACAAAAATGTAGTGATAATATTACCTCTCCCAATGGAAGAGTAGAAAATATTTCAGGAGATTTAGAAAGAATTATGAAAGAAGTTCCGCAAGATTTTAACTCTGAAATCTTAAACAATTGCTCTGTAATTATTAGTGGAATCAATGCAAAAATTACATCACCATCTTCTGCGCCAAGAAATCCTGACTCACCCCATCAAGTTAATATTGGTAGTAGGTAATGAATATCCGTTCTGACTTTCAAAATATTGCTAATCTTATTGAAGAAAACTCTAAAATATTAGATATTGGTTGTGGTGATGGGGAATTATTGCAATATTTAAAAAAGCAAAAGAAAGCTGATGTTAGGGGGTTAGAAATTTCTCAAGAATCAGTTTCTAAGGCAATTTCTCGTGGAATTTCGGCCATTCAGGGTGATTGTGAAAAGGATTTGTCTAATTATCCGGATAATCATTTTGATTATGCTATTTTAAGTCAGACTTTGCAGGCTATGAAGGATCCAAAATCATTAATGGAAGAAATGCTTAGAATTGCTAAATTTGCTGTTATTTCCTTTCCAAATTTTGCTCATTATCAAAATAGATTTCAGCTATTTTTTGGTGGTAAAATGCCAGTTAGGGAATCAATTCCACATGAATGGTATAATACTCCAAATATTCATTTTTGTACTATTAAGGATTTTGAAGATCTTTGTAATTTAATGAATATTGCCATTGAAAAGAGGACTTATTTAAATTGTAAAAATAATGTAATTTATAGCTTTGTTAAAAGATTTTATGCTAATTTTTTTGCTGAATATGGTATATTTTTAATTAAAAAAGATTCGGCGTCGCAAAAGTTACTTTAATCCTAAATTTGCCTTCATTGCTGTTTTTTTAGTTAATCTATTTTATTGCAATTAATTTTACATTTTTTTAGGATTTTATAAAGTAAATATTTTAACTATATATTAATATGACAAGAAAAATAGCAATTGCTGGTGCAACTGGCAATGTAGGAAGAGAAATTATCAATATTTTAGCGGAAAGAAACTTCCCCGCTGATGAGGTTGTGGCACTAGCATCACAAAGATCAGTAGGTAAAGAAATTACCTATGGCAATAAGGCTTTAATAGTTCAGGATTTAGATAAATATGATTTTACTGGTACTAAGATCGCTCTTTTTTCACCGGGAGGCGCTGCTTCTTCAAAATATGCTCCAATTGCCGCTAAAGCAGGCTGTGTTGTAATTGATAATAGTTCATTTTTTAGAGTTCATAAGGATGTGCCATTAATTGTTCCTGAGGTTAATCCTGAAGCTTTGGCGGATTTTGCTAAATCAAATATTATCGCTAATCCAAATTGTTCAACAATTCAAATGGTGGCAGCTTTAAAACCTCTTGATAATATTGCTAAAATTAAAAGGATTGTTGTTGCGACCTATCAATCAACCTCTGGTGCTGGTAAGGCTGCAATGGATGAGTTATTTAATTCAACCAAAAAAATCTATCAAAATGAGATTGTAAAGCCAGAAAAATTTACCAAAAGAATTGCCTTTAATGCCATTCCTCATATTGATGTCTTTATGGAAGATGGCGCTACTAAGGAAGAGTGGAAAATGAAGGTTGAGACTAAAAAGATCATGGGTGATAATATTGAAATTAACGCTACTTGCGTTAGAATCCCAACTTTTGTATCTCATGGTGAGGCGGTTAATGTTGAATTTGAATCTGAAATTACTGTAGATCAAGCAAGAGATGCTTTGGAAGAAGCTGAAGGTATTTTGGTAATGGATAGGCCGGAAGAAAATGTCTATGCTACTCCTGCTGAAACTGCTGCTCAGGATCCGGTTTATGTTTCTCGAATAAGAAAGGATGACACGGTAAAAAATGGTTTAAATTTATGGGTTTGTGCTGATAATTTAAGAAAAGGTGCCGCATTAAATGCGGTCCAAATCGCTGAATTATTAGTTGAAAAATATGGCTTATAGAAAAATCTTTTTTATTTTAATATTTTTTTTTATTGCATCTTGCACTCTACCTGATGGTTGGAGCGATTGGCGTGCCAGACCGTATTGGGGTATGAAAAATTTGCCACCAGCCGATACTGAATATGGTCGCGGTTTTGAACATGGTTGCAGGCATGGTCTTTACGTTGCTTCTAAGGGTTATTTAGCTGAAGATCTTAAAAGAAGTAGCAGTTTAAATACGGAGGAATTAATTAATAATGAGCAATTTTCTCTTGGATATTATGATGGCTATGAGCAATGTGTTTATATTCAAGATTGGGATGTGGTGTAATACCATTTCCCAACTTTAAAGCAACCTTCCTACAGCAAAAATTGCTTTAAAGATAGGAAATCCTATAATAAATTATTTTAAATGACCTTAAATAAAAAATCAGAATTATTAATACCGGCAGGGTCATTAGATAGAATGAAAACAGCTATTCTTTATGGCGCTGACGCCGTTTATTGTGGCACTCCTGATATGTCTCTTCGTACCAAAAGTTCTTTTTCCTTGGAAGAGCTTTTGGAGGGAATAAAATATGCCCATGATCATGGTAAAAAGGTGTATTTAACTTTAAATTTATTTTCTCATAATAAGGATATTGAAAAATTACCGCAATATATAAAGACTGTTAATGAATTAAAGCCAGATGGCTTAATTGTTGCCGATCCTGGTATTTTTAATTATGTTAAAAAACATGCTCCTGATTTAGAACTTCATATCTCAACTCAAGCTAATATTTGTTCTTCACTTTCAGTTGATTTTTGGAAGGAGCAGGGTGCTTCATTGGTTGTTTTGGCCAGAGAAGTTAGTTTTGAAGAATTAAAGCAAATTAAACAAGATTGTCCAGATATTAAGATTGAAACCTTTATACATGGCTCAATGTGTATGACTTATTCCGGTCGTTGCTTGCTTTCTAACTTTATGTCAGAAAGGGGCGCTAATCAGGGTAGTTGTGCTCATAGTTGTCGCTGGAGTTATAAATTAAAAATTAAATTAAAGGATAATACAGAAGAGGTTATTGAAATTAATGATCAAAATAAGGATCTATTTAATTTCTTTTTAGAGGAAGAAATTCGCCCGGGAGAGCTGATGCCTTTTGAAGAAGATATGCATGGTTCTTATATTTTAAATGCCAAGGATTTATGCTTAATGCCAAAATTAAACGAGTATTTAGAAATTGGCATTGATTCTTTAAAGGTTGAGGGTCGTAATAAGTCTGAATTTTATGCTGGATCAGTAGCAAGAATTTATCGTATTGCTATTGATGATTATTATCAAGATCCTAAAAATTGGGATTATCAAAAATATATGGCTGAATTAGATGCAATTTCTAATCGTGGCTATTCCTTGGCTTTCCATGATGGACGTTTAACCAATTTGGCGCATGATTATAATAGTACAAAATCATCTTCTATTCATGAATATATTGCTAGAATTCGCTGCTGGGAGGGTGACGATATAATTATCGATATTAAAAACCGCTTAGCTGCTGGGGATGTGTTAGAATTTATGAGCCCGTATCGTCGTGAAGTTATTCTAATTCGCCTTTATGAATTTGAAAATGCCAAAACTGGCACTATTACTGATGTTGTCAATCAAAGTCAAAAAAATGAAGGAGTGCGTTTAAAAGCTTCAATGTTTCATGAAGAAGATGTGGCAGAATTAAAAAGATTATTGCCGGAACTGACTTTAATTAGGAAAGATAAAAATCTTAATTTTGTTGAAGAAAGTCGTAAATCTTTGCATAAGGCAGCCCAAAAATTAGAAATTACCGATAAAAATGAGCATATTTATCACAAAAAGAAGGATAAATATCTTGATAATCGCCAAAATAATCCAGATCCATCGCAAATTACTCAAAAAACTGCCAAAATTGGCATGGAAGGTTGCTGTGGCAAGGGTTGTAATGGTTGCTTAATTTTTTGGAATGATGATAAATATGAAAAGGCCAGAGAATTAATGAAGAAGAAAAAAATCGGCGA
>JAOFKK010000050.1 GCA_028040005.1 Rickettsiales bacterium | reverse complement strand
TGAATCTATCCTATACAGAATTTGCAAAAGATAAGAATAATATCAAAAAATTAGTTATTCTTCTTCATGGCTATGGTGCAAATGGTGAAAATCTTTTAGCTTTGGCGCCTGAATTATCAAAAACTTTGCCAAATGCTAAATTTATTGCACCAAATGCAACTTATAAATGTGATATTGGCCTTCCTGACTCTTATCAATGGTTTACTTTAGCGCAGACTGATCCGATGAGAATGTCAGTTGAAATCGCTCAATCAAACGATATTTTAGATAAATTTATTCATGAACAGTTAAAAAAACATAATTTAAATAAAAAAGATCTTATTTTAATTGGATTTTCACAAGGATCTATGATGTCGATGTATAATTCTTTAAGATCTTCTGAAGAGCCAGCTGCAATTTTGGCTCTTTCTGGCAGATTAATTTTACCTCCCGAAGTCAAATCTAAGCCAAAAATTTGCTTAGTTCATGCTACTGATGATGATGTGGTTGGTTATCATTTTTTAGCTGAGGCAGAAGAGGGTTTAAAAAAATTAGATATTGATTTTGAATCACATTCTTTAAATGATCTTGGTCATTCAATTGATTATCGAGTTGTAAAAATTATTCAAAATTATATTAAAAAATTAGAAAGCAAAATTTAAATGCAAATATTGCTTAATTAATAATTATCTTTTATGATTAATTGCTTGATTTGCATTGGCACCCGTAGCTCAACTGGATAGAGCGTTTGACTACGGATCAAGAGGTTGAGGGTTCGAATCCTTCCGGGTGCGCATTGATTAACTCTCCATTTTAATTAAATAATGACAGAAGATAATAATTTAGGATATGATTTAACCTTACAGGAATCTGAAAGTGATTTTGATTGGCTATCGCGGGCTGAAATATTATGCCAAGCCTTGCCTTTTTTAAGAAAATTTGCTGATCAAACTTTTGTTATTAAAATTGGTGGTGCAGCAATGGCTAGTGATGCAAATATTAAAAAATTTGCTGAAGATGTTGTTTTATTAAAAAAATCAGGAATTAACGTTATAATAGTACATGGCGGCGGTCCACAAATTGGACAAATGTTAGAAAAATTAAATGTTAAGACTAGCTTTATTGATGGTATTCGCGTTACTTGCAAAGATTCTGTTGAGGTAGTTGAGATGGTTCTTTCAGGATCAATCAATAAAATGATTTCTAGCCATATTAATAATGTTGGTGGCTTAGCATTTGGTATTTCTGGTAAGGATGCCAATCTTATCAAGGTAAAAAAATTAGTTAAAGTTGCTAAAAACACCGACTCTAATATTGATAAAATTCTTAATTTAGGATATGTTGGCGAACCAGAATTTATTAATACAGAAATTTTAGAATTTTTTGATAATTCTGATATTATTCCTGTCATTGCTCCAATTGGAGTTGATAGTGAAGGTAATACTTACAATATTAATGCTGATACTGTAGCTGGTGCAATTGCAAGCACTCTATCTGCCACAAAATTATTAATGTTAAGTGATGTAGATGGTATTAAATTACCAAATGGCGAGTTAGTTAGTCATTTAACTACTGATGTTGCAGAGCAATTAATTAAGGATGGCATTATCAATAAAGGTATGATTCCAAAAGTTAAGACTTGCATTGACGCATTAGATAATTCGGTAGAATATGTTCATATTTTAAACGGATCTAAAGATCATATATTATTAATGGAAATATTTACTGAAAGTGGTGCAGGAACCATGATATTCAAAGAATAGCTATTAATGAAATTACTATCTAAAATAATTATATTATTGCTATCAATATTGCTTGCAATATTAATTATTTTACCTGCCCTTATTGAGCCCAAATCAATTAAAATTGATATACAAAATAAATTAACTGCAAAATTTCAAACCAATTTTAAAATTGAGTCTGATGTTGATATTCATTTTTTTCCAAGACCAAAAATTACCATTAATGATGCCAAAATTGATAATTATGAAATAGATGATGGTTATATTGATATTACTTTTGATTCTATTGATATTGTCCCATCATTTTTATCATTATTTGATTCTATAGCAATAAAGAAGATTGTTTTTAATCAGGTTAATGTTGATTATATTATTTTTTATGAAAAAGATCAAGAGGCGTTAAAGACAGAATTAATTCAAATTCCTCAATTAAATCAGGATTTTATAGCTAATAAGATTTTTGATTTTAATTCCAATCAAGATGTTTTTAATTTAGCAAAAATAGAAGATATCATTCTGTCTAATTCAAATATCACTATCAAAAATATCAATGGTGAAATATATTCTAAATATAATGATTTTAACGCCAAGATATATTCTAACTTAACTAATGGCAGGGTATTTTGCAAAGGTTCTTTTGTTTCAGATGATATACCGACAATTTTTGATTTAGATATATCAACAGATCAGGATGATATATCAAAATTAACTATTAATTCGCCAATTTTACAGGGTGACATTTCTGGTAAATTCTTTGATAGTCAAACTTTGAGTCTAACTCAATCAAATTTTGATGGTAAGATTAATCTTTCAATTTCTAATCTTAAATTATTACTTGATAAATATTTTTCGCAAAAAAGTCTTATTTTCAAAAATATTAATAATACTGAAAATATTAAAGTTTTAGCCAATATTTTTCTAAAGGATGGTATTATAAATATTGAACAAATTAAAATTGAATCAGATATTATAAATGGCTCTGGGGAAATTATTATTGATAGCTCGAATGATAAAAAATCTCTTGAATCAAAAATAGCAATAGATTATTTAAATTTTGATGATTTATGGATCGGAAAATTAGAATCTATTAAGGAAAAATACCTCAATGACGCAGTTACAGCAATAATTGACAATTTTAATAATTCAAAAAATATCAATCATGATAGATTTCCAAAATTAGATATTTCAGTTTTTGGATTATTACCCAAAGCTGACATTACAATTAAAGAATTAAGATTTAATGATCATCTGTTAAATGATATTTCTATTTTAATGTCGTCACATAATAAGAATCAAATTCTATTAGAAAAATTTGATGTTAATATGGGAGAAGAATCAAAATTACAAATAAATGGTATCATAGAAAATATAGGATCATTAATAAAATTAGATGGTCAAGTTAATTTAAATAGTATCAATCTTCATAAAATTATGAATTTGGTAGAAATTTCAACCATTGGTTTAAAAAAAGACTCATTAAAAGATTTTCAATTAAGATCAAAAATTTTATTACTTCCAAATACCACAATTTTAAAAGATGTAAAGGCGGTTTTAAATAAGAGTTCCGTTATATCGGGAGAATCTTCAATAATAAAAAATGATGATATTTTAAATGTTGATTATAATTATAACTTTAATCAATTTAAGATAGATAGATATTTTTCTGATACTTATTTTAATAGATTTACTAGTGGAAAAAGCTTTCTAGAAAATTTTATCGCCCTTAATAAAAATGACACTAACCATAAAATATCTTTAAAATTTAATCAATTATCTTACAAGGATTTTTTTCTGACTAATCAGGTAATAGAAGGGACTATAGGTAGGGGTGTAATTGATATTCCAGCTTTATTAATTAACAAGTCTGGCGATAATAGTAATATAAAATTTTATCTTGATGTTTATTCTCCTATTCCTGTTTTAAATTTGTCAATTAATTCTGATTATATAGAAATTAACGATCTTAAAGAAAGGCAAAAATCTGATAAATTCCAATCTTCTTTTTTAAATTATTTTTTTGAATTTCCATCATTATCTGGCTTTGATGGTAATATTAATATCGATATTGACAATTTGAATATTAATAATCTTATGGCAAGTAATATTATTATTGAATTACCATTTAAAGAGGGGGTTGCAAAAATTAAAAAAATGCATGCTACAATTTTTGGAGGTCAAATTGATATAGTAGGAGATTTGGTATTGGGTAAGCAAAAAAGATTTAGCAATTCATTTAAATTATTAAATATAGAAAATCAAAAATTCTTTAATAATTTATTTAATATTAAAAATATTGATTCAAAATCTAATATTACGGGTTTAATTACAAGTTATGGTCAAAATAGGGGTGAATTTTTGAAAAATCTTAATTTGCAAAGTAATTTTAACTCCTCATCAGTAACAATGAAAAAATTTGGTATAGGAGACTTATTAAGAAGGATGAATAAAAATCCTACATCTATTGAGGATATACAAAAAATTACTTTCTCAGATTCTGCTAAAACATTTTTTAAAACAATTACCGGTAATATTAATATTAAACCCAATAATAAAAAGAAAGATTTTTATATATCTACAGAATCTTTGGGCCTAAATAGTGTTGCTAATGGTCAAATAGATTTAAAGAATAATAAAATTAATATGGGCTATAATGCTGTAATGATAGTTGTAAATTCTGCTCGAAAAGCCATTCCATTAAGATTTGCAATTAATGCTGCTGGACCTATTGATAATTTGTCATTATCTCCAAATTTTTCACAGATTAAACAATATTTAAAAATTAAATGAGTCTAACAAAATTACAACAAAAGAAAGATAATAATATTCCATTGGTTTGCATATCTGCTCATAGCTATCCTATGGCTAAAATTATTGATAAATTTTGTGATATTATTTTAGTTGGAGATTCTGTTGCAACTACAATATATGGTATGGAAAATACATTATCAGTTACAATGCAAATGATGATTGATCATGGAAAGGCCGTTAAAAGAGGTTTAAAAAATGCTTTTTTAGTTGTTGATTTGCCTTTTGGATCTTACGAATCCTCAAAAGATCAAGCCTTAGATAATGCTAAAAAATTAATAAAAGAGACAAGATGTGATGCAATAAAAATAGAAACGGATGAAAAAATAATTCCAATTGTTGAATATTTAGTGCAAAATAATATTAATGTTATGGGTCATATTGGATTAATGCCGCAACATATTAAGCAATATGGTGGTTATAAATATCAAGGAATAAAAGAAGAATCCGCCAAACAAATAATAAATTCCGCTCAATTGCTAGAAAATTCAGGGGCATTTTCATTTGTTATTGAGGCAATTCCATCAAAATTATCTGATCAAATCACTCAAAATAGCAATTTAATTACTATTGGAATTGGTGCTTCAAGATCTTGCGATGGGCAAATTTTGGTTATTGATGATATGTTGGGTTTAAATAATGAATTTTCCCCAAAATTTTTAAAAAAATATCATAATTTAGCAAAGGAAGTTGAAAAATCCGTTCAGGAGTTTCATAATGAGGTTGTAGAAAGGAAATTTCCTTTTGATAATAATATTATTTAATAATGAAAAAATTAATAATACAAGGTGGTGCAAAATTAGATGGACAAATTGATATTTATGGCGCAAAAAATGCCGCTTTACCAATAATAATATCCTCAATCTTAACAAAAGAAGAGGTAACTTTTAGCAATATTCCCCATGTATCTGATATTTCAACTTTAATTAGCTTATTATTAGATATTGGTGTTAAGGTAAAAATGATTACAACAAAAATTGACCAATATGATGGCAGGGTTATCTCTTTTACGGCAAATAATGTTAATAATTGCGTTGGATCTTATAAATTAGTATCCAAAATGCGCGCTTCTATTTTGGTTTTGGGGCCATTATTAACAAGATTTGGATATGCCAAAGTATCATTGCCGGGTGGTTGTGCAATTGGTGCAAGACCGGTTGATTTACATATTGATGCATTAGAGCAAATGGGGGCTAATATTACAATTGAAGATGGTTATGTGATTGCCAAAGGTCAATTAAAAGGAGCAAATATTAAATTTAAAAAAATATCTGTTGGGGCTACGCAAAATATTATGATGGCTGCAACTTTGGCAGAAGGTGTTACTATTATTGATAATGCAGCAATTGAGCCCGAAATTAACGATTTAGCTAATTGTTTAGTTAAAATGGGGGCTAAAATTGAAGGAATAGGAGCGTCAAAATTAAAAATAACAGGAGTTAAGGAATTATCATCGGCAAAATATCATATTATGCCCGATAGAATTGAGGCTGGTAGCTATGCAATTATGGCTGCCATGACTAATGGATCAGTTAGAATGAGAGGTGTTAATTTAAATATTTTTCATAAGGAATTATTGCAAAAATTAAACCAATCTGGCGTAGAAATTAATGAAATTAGCCCCAATATTATTGAAGCTACAAGAAAGGGTGATAAAATTATGGCTATTGATATTAAAACTGATGTTTTTCCTGGGATTGCAACTGATATGCAGGCGCAATTTATGGCATTAATGACCATTGCTGATAAATCATCAAAAATTACAGAAGCTATTTTTGAAAATAGATTTATGCATGTATCGGAATTAAATCGCATGGGTGCAAGAATATCTATAGATGGTAATGTTGCAACTATCAATCCTGTATTGCAATTATCTGGCGCAAGGGTTATGGCAACAGATTTAAGAGCTTCCGTATCATTAGTTATAGCGGCATTAATTGCCAAGGGGGAAACAATAATTGATAGAATATATCATCTTGAAAGGGGATATGAAAGATTAGAAGATAAATTAGTTAGATGCGGAGCTAATATATCTCATATTATCGATTAGGGCCTTTGCTCCTGTTACAACACATACATAACTTTAAGTCATGCACTTTTTTTGTCTCAAAATCTTTGATTTTGGTGGGGTATGCGATATTGCAATATTCGTTGTTATTGGTTAAAATTTTTATCATCAAATTCTTTTAATAAATCTATTCTATATTTTACTTCGTCATTTTCAAATCTGATGCCATTTTCTTCAAAAGCTTTTACTATCTTTTCCAGTGTGTTGATTTTTAAATTTCTGATCCCTCTTTCAAAATCTGCCAAAGTTGCTCTATTAATTCCTGCTCTTTTGCTTAAATCCTCTTGCTTCCAATCGAGTAAATCTCTTGCTGCCTTACATTGTTGATAGGAAATAATTATTTTACTCATTATTTTTCTTTTAACATAAATGTTACATTATAGATGAATTTTGATATTACACCTTATTATCATCAAACATATTAACCACATCTTTAAAGGAATTTAATTTATTAATATCTTGATCTTTGATAGAAAGAATCTTTTCAATTAATTCCTTCTTGTTTTTATTTAAATTACTATCATCAAGCACCGAGCCTAAAAATAGATAAAAATCTATTTCCAAATAATCAATCATTTTAAACAAGGTTGACATTTTAATGTCATTTAAGCTGGAATTTTCTAAATATGAAATTGTTGCTGGTGAAAGACCAGTATCAAGAGAGATTTTTTCTATCGTAATCTTCTTTTCCTTTCTAATCTTTCTTAATGCAGAGCCAATTTTTACCAAATAATTTTCCATCAATGAATTTTATGAATTAAATAAAAACATACAATAGATTAGATTATTACTTGAATTTATTATTTATTCTATCTAATATATTAGAGATTATTTAATTATTATTC